>CAZWED010000001.1:0-23751 GCA_964632645.1 uncultured Ferrimonas sp.
TCACGCATGATCTCCTCAACGTCGGCGCCCAGTTCCACCATCTTCATGGCCCGACTGTAGAGGCGGGCCTCCGGGTCCTGTTGCACCACTTCGTCCTGACGCGCCTGCAACAGGGTGATGGCCTGTTCCAGCTCCTTCACCCGTTTGCCAACGCCCAGCGCGCCGGAGCGCAGCTCCGCCAACTCCCGTTTAAGGGATTCGCTTTGCTTCTGGGACGCCTTGTGCAGCGTTTTGAGGGCGTCGTATTTGCGCGAGAACTCCCCTTCACGCTTACGCACCCAGCCGAACAGGGCCAGGTTACCGAGCACCAGCCCGACGAGCGCGATGAGCCATGCCCAGTCCAATCCGCTCACAGTGCTGCCAGCTCCTGCCACTCCTGATCGCTGAGGAGTTTTTCCAGGTCCACCAGGATCAGCAGTTTGTCGTCACGGTGGCACACGCCCTGGATGAACTTGGCGCTCTCTTCATTGCCGACGTTGGGGGCGGAATCCACTTCGGAGCTGTTGAGGTACACCACCTCGGCCACGCTGTCGACCAGAATGCCCACCACTTGATCTTCCGCTTCGATGATCACGATGCGGGTGTGGTCGGTAATCGGGGCCTCGGGCAAACCGAAACGCGCCCGGGTATCAATGACGGTGACGACGTTGCCACGCAGGTTGATGATCCCCAGCACATAACTCGGCGCACCGGGCACCGGCGCAATGTCGGAGTAGCGCAGCACTTCGCGCACCTGCATCACGTTGATGCCGTAGGTTTCCTGATCAAGGCGGAAGGTCACCCACTGCAGGACTTCGTCATTACGCTCTGCGGTTTCCGCGGTATTTTGTTGAATCTTCATCCCTCAGGACTCCTTTACGCTGATATCCTTGCCCGCTTCCAGCAGGGAAATGGTTGCCGGGACATCCAGTACCACACACATCCGCTCCCGCACGATCCCGGCGAGGTAACGTGGCTTGTCGGCACTGGGCTGTCGCCATTGAACTTGCGCCTTGTCGAGCGGCTCGGCATTGACCAGCGTGTCGCAGGCCAGTGCCCAGGGACTGCCGCCCAACTGCACCATATATCGATAATTCGGGGCGGCGTTGGCCCGCTCCGGCATCAGCCAGCGCGCGCTGTCCACCACCTGCAGCTGGCCGCCATTGTCCGACTGCACCCCCATCATCCAGGGGGCAGAGCCGGGCAGCTGGCTCAGCTTGCCAATCCGCTTGATGCCGCCCAACAGTTGCAGGGGCACCGCCACGGTGAGGCCACCCACCTTGAAGTAGAGGCACTGAAAGCGCGCTTCAAGGCGCTGCTGCCAGTCGTCTTCGGCAGGCGTGGCCACCGGCTCGGGCTTCGGCGCTGCCGCTGTCGTCACCGGGACAACCGGCTGCGGCGGGGCGTTCACCACGTCCGGGGTGGCCGGTTGGGGCGTTTCCGTGTCCGGCTCATGGCTCTGGGAGCGGGCCAGCAGGGCGTTCAGCCCCGCGGTCTGGACCGGATCCGGCTCCGGCTCACTGAGGAGCACGTCAAAGTAGTCACTGACCGCTTGTTGCGCGACGCGCGACATGGTGCCCTCCCCGGCTCAGCAATTCATCAAGTAAGTCATTGTATGCCTTCACGCCGCGGCAATCACTCGCGTACTGCGGCGCAGGCAGATGGGCGAGACTGGCGTCACGAAAACGGGTGTCCACGGGGATCACCGAGTGCCACAGGCTGTCCTGGTGGTTGCGAACCAGCTCGGACAACGCCAGCAGGGAGGCCCGGGTCCGACGGTCAAACATGGTGGGCACGATGATGTGCGGTGGCACCCGACGCCCGCCGTGGCCGAGGCGCTGCAGGGTCTGGATCATCCGGTCCAGCCCCTTCAGGGCCAGAAATTCGGTCTGCACCGGCACGATGATCTGTTCACAGGCCGCCAGCGCGTTGACCATCAGCACCCCCAGCACCGGCGGGCAGTCGATCAGCACGGCGTCGTAGCGGTGGCTCAGCCGGGTAAGGATCGACTTGAGGATCAGTCCCATGCCGGCCAGGTTGCCGAGGCTGCGGTCCAGGGTGGCTAGGGCGGTGGCCGCCGGCATCAGCTCCAGCCCCGCCACATTGGTGGGGACGATCACCGATTCGATCTGCGCCTGGCTCAGGTTCTGATGGTGGTAAAACAGGTCAAACAGGGAGCCCGGCATCTCCTCCGGGTCTAGCCCGAGGTAGTACCCCAGCGAGGCGTGGGGATCGGTGTCCACCATCAGCACCCGCTGACCGCGCTGCACCAGCAGCCCCGCCAGCGTGACCACCGTGGTGGTTTTGCCGACGCCGCCTTTCTGGTTGACGATGGTCCAGATCCGCACCCTGTCTCCTATTGCCCGGTGTAACGCACCCCACCATGGGGTTCCTGCATGACACGGACGCCATTGGGCTGCACTTCCACCAGTTGTGGCTCACCGGTTCTGGCGGCGGTCGCCCGCAGCGCTTCACGTCGCTGATACTCCGCCAGGCGGCTGTTCAGTGCGCGATTCTGCTCCATCAACTGGGCCATTTTTTTGTGCTCCCGCGTGGCCTGGCTGTGCACCTCCGCCAGCTGCTGGTGCAGCTCTTTGGCGTAGAAGTGCTTGTCCACGGCCCAGACCAGGCTGATCACCGCGCAGAGGCTGCTGGCAAACGCCAGCACCATGTAGATGCGCAGGGTCCAATCAGTGGCGGTGTGTTTCACGGAGGATCGCCTCAGCCATCTGGTTTAACGGAATGGAGTGGCTGGCAATGCCTTCGGCGGCCACCGCCTGCGGCATGCCGTACACTACGCAGGTGGCGGCGTCCTGGGCCCAGATGGTGGCACCCAGTTTCTTCAGCATCCGCGCACCTTCGCGGCCATCGGCGCCCATGCCGGTCAGGATCACCCCGAGGGCATCGCCGCCAAACGCACGGGTGGCACTGCCAAAGGTGATGTCGACCGAGGGCTTGTAGTTGATCTGCTCGTCCCCCTCGCGGATCACGATGCGGGCGTTGGCGCCACTGCCCTCAATCAGCATCTGCTTGCCGCCGGGCGCCAGGTACGCGGTGCCCGGCTGCAGGCGATCGCCATGCTGCGCTTCCTTCACCGTGATGCTGCACAGGCTGTCGAGACGCTGCGCAAAAGCCGGGGTAAAGGCCGCCGGCATGTGCTGCACCAGCAGAATGGGGTGCGGATAATCGGCGGGGAAACGGGTCAGGATGGTTTGCAGCGCCACCGGACCTCCAGTAGAGGTGCCGATAAGCAGGGCGCGGTAGCGTTTGCCCGAGGCCCTTCCCGGCAGGTGGGGGTCACCCACCGCCACGCGAGAAACCGTGCGCGCCGGCGCGGCGGACGCACTGCCCACCGGGCTGCCAAGGCGACTGCTGACGGGGCGACTGGGGGCCGCCGGCGTTACGGGACGTACCCGCTTATGGGCGATCGCTTTCACCCGCTGCTGCAGCAGTCGGCTGGCCTCCTGACGGTCGTTGGCGATCTCCTCGAACCGCTTCGGCAGGAAGTCGGCGGCGCCGGCGTCCAGCGCTTCCAGGGTCGAGCGGGCGCCTTCGTACGTCAGGGAGGAGAACATCAATACCGGAAGCGGGTGCTCCCGCATCAGGGTGCGCACGGCGGTGATGCCGTCCATTACCGGCATCTCAATGTCCATGGTGACCACGTCCGGTCGCAGACGGCGCACTTTCTCCACTGCATCCTGGCCATTTATGGCGGTTTCGATCACTTCCAGCTCCGGATCCGCGCTGAGGATTTCCGCAACCCGGCGCCGGAAGAAACTGGAATCATCGACCACCAATACCTTTATGGTCATGCTAATCCTTTTGTTCTGACCGCCACGCCGCCTTAACGGCGACGGGCGTAGTGTTTGAGCATCCCGGGCACGTCCAGGATCAGCGCAATGCCACCGTTGGAGGTGATGGTGGCACCGGCAACGCCCGGGGTGCCATGCAGCAGCGAGCCGAGGGGTTTGATCACCACCTCTTCCTGCCCGATCAGGGCATCCACCACAAAGCCCACCACGGTGTTGCCGATGTGGACGATCACCACGTGGCCCTGCCCTTCCCGCTCCGACCTTCCTGCGCCTTTAACCAGCCACTTGTCCAGGTAGAACAGCGGGATGGCGCGCTCGCGGATGGTGATGGAGAGTTGCCCGTCCACCACGTTGGTCTGGGCCAGATCCATATGGAAGATCTCGTTCACGCAGGCCAGCGGCAAGGCAAAGACCTGACCGGCCACTTCCACCATCAGGGTGGGCATGATCGCCAGGGTCAGGGGCACCTTAATCTGGATCACCGTGCCCTCACCCGGCGTCGAGTCGATGCTGACGGAGCCGTTGAGCTGGGCGATGCGCGTCTTGACCACATCCATCCCCACGCCACGGCCGGAGATGTCGGAGATCTCGGTCTTGGTGGAGAAGCCCGGGGCAAAAATCAGGTTGTAGGCGTCCGCGTCGGACATGCGCGAGGCCGCGTCCGCGTCGATCACACCACGGTCGATGGCGATCTGCTTGAGCTTCTCGGCGTTCATGCCGCCGCCGTCATCGCGGATCTCCAGCTGGATATGGTCACCCTCCTGGGCGGCACTCAAGACGATGGTGCCCTGACGGGATTTGCCGTTGGCTTCCCGCACATCCGGCATCTCGATGCCGTGGTCAACGGAGTTGCGGACCAGGTGCACCAGGGGATCGGCCAGCGCTTCCACCAGGTTCTTGTCCAGGTCGGTCTCTTCGCCGATCAGCTGCAGCTGGATCTCTTTGTTGAGGCTGCGGGCCAGGTCACGGACCACACGCGGGAAGCGACCGAAGACCTTCTTGATCGGCTGCATGCGGGTTTTCATCACCCCGCCCTGCAGGTCGGAGGTCACGATGTCCAGGCTGGCCAATGCCTTGGCCATCTCTTCGTCGTCCCGCTCCAGGCCGAGGGTCACCAGTCGGTTTCGCACCAGCACCAGCTCGCCCACCATGTTCATGATGTCGTCGAGGCGGCGGGTGTCCACCCGCACAGTGGTGTCGCCCTGTGGCGCAGCCTGCGCTTTCTTCGCCGCGGGCACCTCCGCTTTGGGGGTGGCCGCAGGCGCGGGGCTTGCCGCCGTCGGTGCGGCTTGCGCGGCAATGACGGCCTCGGGGGCGGATGCCACACTGCCCGGGGCAGCGCCCTTGCCGTGCAGTTCATCCAGCAGCCGCTCGAACTCGTCGTCGTCGATCAGCTCGTCGCCACTGGCCGGTGAGGCCTCGGTAACCGGCTGTGCCGCCTCGGCGACTGCCGGCGCGGCCTCGGGTGTGGCCACCTCGCCAAAACGACCGGAGCCGTGCAGCTGATCCAGCAGGGCTTCGAACTCGTCGTCGCTGATCTCGTCACCGGCGGCACTCTGCGCTTCCGGCTGGCTCTCGCTAACGCTGCCAGAGAACTGGCCTTTGCCATGAAGCTGGTCCAGCAGGGATTCAAACTCGTCGTCGCTGATCTCGTCGTCGCTGCCGGCCTGGGGAGTCGCGCCTGCGCCGCCCAGCGCCGTCAGGTAGGCCTGGTATTCCTGCTCGGTCAGGGCATCGATGCCCTCACCCTGCGAAGCCGAGGGCGTCGGCTCCGGGGCCAGTTCGGGCACCAGGTCCGCCAGCGGCACCGGATCCACGGCCTGGATGGAGGGCGCCGGTGCCGGCTCCGGCGCTTCGCCGTTGCACAGTCGCTCCAGCTGCGCCAGCAGGGCAGGCTCGGCGGGCGTCAGCTCATCGCCACTTTGGAGTTCGCCAAACATGGCGTTCACCGTATCCAGGGCGTTGAGCACCACGTCCATCAGGCTGGCGCTGACGCTGAGCTTATCGTTGCGCAGCAGGTCGAACACGTTTTCCGCACCGTGGCACACGTCCACCATGGCATTGAGGGAGAGGAAACCCGCGCCCCCTTTCACCGTGTGAAAACCGCGGAAAATGGCGTTCAGCAGCTCCCGATCTGTGGGGTTCTGCTCCAGGTCCACCAGTTGCGCCTGCAGCTGCTCGAGGATCTCTGCCGCCTCGATCAGAAAGTCCTGCAGAATGTCGTCGTCAAGATCGAATCCCATCGGTCAACTCCTAGAAACCGAGACTGGACAGCAGGTCGTCGACCTCGTCCTGGCCGCTGACCACGTCGTCGCGCTGCTCCGCGTTCATCGCAGGGCCTTCGGCTTCCAGCGTGTCGCGTTCTTTCGCTTCGTACGGCCGCTCGCCGAATACGGTCAACATCTCCACCAGGCTGAACTCGACCTCCTGGACCAGTTCGATCACCTTGCGGATCACCTGTCCGGTGAGGTCCTGGTAATCCTGGGCCATCAGGATCTGGTTCAGCAGGTCACGCAGCCGCTCGACGTCGTTGCCGGTGTGGTGCAGCAGGCCTTCAACGTCGTGACACAGCCCCTTGAAGTCGTCCAGGGCCAGTTCGCGGCGCATCAGTTGTTCCCAGCGGGGCTGCACTTCCACCAGTTTGTCTTTCAGGGCGTCGGCGAGGGGCAGACTCTCCTCAACCGCATCCATGGTGCGGTTGGCGGCCTGTTCGGTCATGCCGATGACGTAGTTGAGGCGCTCTTTGGCGTCGGGGATCTCTTGATTGGCTAACTCGCTGATGCGGTCGTCAACGTGGAAGTCGCGCAGGGCATCGTGCAGTTGGCGGGTCAGTTTGCCCACTTCATCGAAGAGTTGTTGGGTCAGGGGGGCACTCAGTTGTCGAACCAACTGGTTGGCGTGGCTCACCTCCCCCTGTTCGAGCAAAGCAACCAGTTCCTGGGCTTGCTGGAGGGAGATAAGCGCTTTTTCTTCGCTCATGATCACGTCCTTGTGATGTTAGTTCAGACGCTCGAAGATCTTATCCAGCTTCTCTTTCAGGGTAGCGGCCGTGAAAGGCTTCACGATGTAGCCGTTAACCCCTGCCTGGGCGGCAGTCACGATCTGCTCCCGTTTCGCTTCCGCGGTCACCATCAGCACAGGAAGGTGCTTGAGGTTGTCGTCGGCGCGGATGGCGCGCAGGAGGTCGATGCCCTGCATGCCCGGCATGTTCCAGTCTGTCACCACAAAGTCAAAGTCGCCGTTTTGCAGCATCGGCAGGGCGGTTGATCCGTCGTCGGCTTCCTGGGTGTTGTTGAACCCCAGATCCCGCAGCAGGTTCTTGATGATTCGACGCATCGTTGAGAAGTCATCAACGATGAGGATCTTCATGTTCTTGTCCAAGTGTTCCTCCGGCACATTAAACGCGGATGGGCAGGGTCACTCCCGCCAGGCACGCAATTTCGTTTTCAATCGGACCATGGCCTGGCTGTGGATCTGGCTCACGCGGGATTCACTGACACCAAGCACCTGGCCAATCTCTTTTAAATTCAACTCTTCGTCGTAGTAAAGCGACAGGACCAGCGCTTCCCTTTCCGGCAAGGTTTTGATCGCCTCGACCAGGGCGGACTGGAAACGCGCATCGGCAAGGTCGGTGAAATGACTCGGGCTGTCGTCGCCCGGACCGATGGCGTCTTCGGAGACGCCAAGGTCCTCCAGACCGACCAGCCTGCCGGCGCTGACATCGTGGACGATATGATGATACTCATCCAAAGAGAGTTCAAGATAATCAGCCACTTCCGCGCCGGTTGGATCACGTCCCAGCTGTTTTTCCAGCTGGTCCATCGCTTCCATGACCCGTCGGTTGTTGCGATGGACTGAGCGGGGGGTCCAGTCGCCACGGCGGATCTCGTCCAACATGGCGCCACGGATGCGGATGCCCGCAAAGGTTTCGAAGCTGGCGCCCTTGCCACCATCGAAGTTGCGCGCCGCTTCCAGCAGGCCAACCATGCCCGCCTGCAGCAGGTCATCCAGTTGCACGCTGGCAGGCAGTCGCGCCAGCAGGTGGTGAGCAATCCGCTTCACCAGCGGCGCGTGCCGCTCCACCAGCGCCGCCCGGTTATCAAACTGGGCGTAGGCCGCGGCCTTACTCACCGGCGGCCTCGGCGTACATGTTGCGACGAACCAACCGCTCTACGAAGAACTCCAGGTGGCCGCTGGGGTTTTGCGGCGTCGGCCAGGTCTGGATCTTATTGGCCAGGCCCTGGTAGGCGATGGCGGCAGGCGTGCGGGGGAAGGCTTCCACCACCACTTTCTGCTGACGCACTGCCTTGCGAACGTTCTCGTCGTAGGGGATGGTGGCCACCAGCTCCAGTGCCACATCGAGGAAGCGATCGGTCACCTTGGAGAGCTTGGCGTACAGCTCCATCCCTTCCCGCAGGCTGCGCACCATGTTGGCGACAATGCGGAAACGGAACACGCCGTGTTCCCGGGAGAGCAGCTTGATCAGGGCGTAGGCGTCGGTGATGGAGGTGGGCTCATCGCACACCACTACCATCACTTCCTGCGAGGCCCGGGCAAAGCTCAGCACCATGTCGGAGATGCCGGCAGCGGTGTCCACAATCAGCACGTCAAACTGGTTTTCCAGCGCCGAGAAGGACTGGATCAGGGCGGCGTGCTGAGACGGGCTCAGCTCGACCATGTTCTGGGTTCCGGACGCGGCGGGGACGATGTAGATCCCCTGCGGGCCTTTCACCAGCACCTCTTCAAGGGTGCACTCCCCAGCCAGAACGTGGGACAGGTTACGCTGAACCCGTAGCCCCAACAGGACGTCCACGTTGGCCAGTCCCAGGTCCGCGTCCAGCACCAGCACCTTCTGCCCCTGAGCCGCCAGGGCGGTGGCGGTGTTGATGGATACGTTGGTTTTCCCCACGCCCCCTTTGCCGCCGGTGACCGCAATCACCTTCACCATTTTCTCTTTGTTTTGTGCCATTTTTCTCAGCCCACTTGCTTGATCCTGGAGAAACCACTTACTCATACAGACCTGCCACATTTTGTCGTTTCATTGACGATGGGCTGGCCTGCACGCCCCCCTCTTCTGCCAGTGCCCGTTGTGCCAGATAACGCGGGTCGGCGGTACGGAGATCCTCCGGTACCCGTTGGCCATCGGTCAGGTAGCACACCGGCAGTCGGTTCTGGATCAGCACACTCAGTGCCTCTCCGATGTTATGGGCTTCATCCAACTTGGTCAGGATGCATCCGGCCAGATCGATCTGGCGGAAACGCTCCACGGTCTCTTTCAATACCCGGTACTGGGCGGTTGCCGACAGCACCAGATACGGTTTGATCGGTAGCCGGGTGGAACGGGTCAGCTGATCCAGCTGTTCCACCAGGCGCATGTCTCGCTGCCCCATGCCTGCCGTGTCGATCAGGATCAGGCGGCGGCTGCGAAGTTGGTAAATCACGTTTTCCAGCTCTTCCACGCTGGCGGCACTGCGCACCGGACACCCCATGATCTTGCCGAAGGTGGCGAGCTGCTCCTGGGCGCCGATCCGGTAGTTGTCGGTGGTCACCAGCGCCACCTGGTTGATGCCGTAACGGGCCACGAAACGCGCCGCCAGTTTGGCGATGGTGGTGGTCTTGCCCACACCGGTGGGGCCCACCAGCGCGATCACGCCCCCTTCGTTCAGCATGCTTTCATTGCCGCACACCAGCGAACGGGCCACCAACTCAGGCAGGTATTCGATGGCATCGTGGATCTCCGCTTCCGCGGGCACCATCTGGGCGAAGTGCTCCGCCATCTCCTTGTGGAAACCCAGCTCCCGCAGCTGCTCGGTGAGCATGGCCCGTACCGGTTCGGTCCGCGCCAGGTCCTGCTGCATCAGGCTGGAAACCTGGTGTTGCAACAACTGCCGGATGGAGGCCATCTCCGCCTTCATGGCGCTGAGCTCGTCGTTAGTCTGGGGAGCGGGGCGCGCGGCCGGTTGCGCCGCCGCGCTGGGGCGCGCAACCGGAGTCTCGCTTTTGCCCGGCGCATCAAACGCCCGCTGGGCCCACTTGGGCAGCGCCTGCTCCTGTTTGGAGAGCATCGCCCGGGCCTCTTTCTGCTGGCGGCGCTCCTGCTGGCGCTCCAGCAGCGCCCGCAAGCTGTCGCTGTCCTGCGGCACCGGTGATTCGGCGGCCGGAGGAACGGCGGCGCCCTTGGAGAGGCTGACTCTATCCTCGTTCAGCGGTCGCCCGCCGAGGGCGCTTAAGCGGTCCGGTTCCTGCGGCGTCGGTTTTTCGGCGCCGGGGCCGGGACCTCGCTGATCGAAGTCAACCGCCGCCACGATCTCGACGCCACCGGTTACCCGCTTGTTGGACATGATCACCGCGTCCGGGCCCAGGGTTTCTTTCACCTCGGCCAGGGCCGCCCTCATGTCCTTGGCAAAAAACCGTTTTATTTTCAAGGCTCTATCCTTTAACTACCGGCTACTGGCCGACGGATTGAACAATTCGTATCTGTTTGTCGTCCGGGATCTCCTGGTACGACAGCACCCGCAAGGCCGGAATGGTGTGCTTCACGAAGCGGGACAGGGTGGTCCGCAACAGGCCGGAGGTCAGCAGCACCGCCGGTTCGCCCACCATCTCCTGTTTCTGCGCTGCCTCGCTCAGTGAGCGCTGCAGGCGTTCCGCCAGGCCGGGTTCCAATCCACTGTTTTCGCCGTTACTGGCCTGCAGGGACTGATGCAATATTTGTTCCAGCTCAGGAGACAGGGTGACCACCGGGATCTCCCGCTCCGGCCCGTTAATCTCCTGAACGATCAATCGTTTCATCGCGATGCGGCACGCCGCCGTCAGCACATCCGGGTCCTGACTCTTGGGCCCGTACTCCACCAGCGTCTGGATCAGTGTGCGGGTGTCGCGGATCGGCACCCCTTCGTTAAGCAGGTTCTGCATCACCTTGACGATCACGCCCAGGCTGAGGATCTCCGGCACCAGCCCTTCAACCAGCTTGGGCGATTGCTTGCCGAGCAGTTCCAGCAGCTGCTGCACCTCTTCGTAACCCAGCAGCTGGGCGGCGTTGTTGCTGAGCAATTGCGACAGGTGGGTGGCCACCACGGTGGAAGCGTCCACCACGGTGTAGCCCAGGGTCTGGGCATAGTCGCGCTGCTCCGGGCTGACCCAGACCGCTTCCAGGCCGAAGGCGGGGTCTTTGGTGGGTTGCCCCTCCAGTTTGCCGAACACCTGCCCGGGGTTGATGGCCAGTTCACCGTCATGGCGGATCTCCGCCTCACCCACCACCACGCCCATCAGGCTGATGCGGTAGTGATTGGGCGGCAGGTCCAGATTGTCACGGATGTGCACCGGCGGGATGAGGAAACCAAACTCCTGGGAGAGCTTTTTGCGCACCCCCTTGATGCGCGACAGCAGTTCGCCGTTCTGCGCCTTGTCCACCAGCGGGATAAGCCGATAGCCCACTTCCAGGCCGATGATGTCGACGTGGTTGACGTCGTCCCAGCCCAGCTCTTTGGGTTCGCTCTCAAGTCGTTCGGTATTGCCCTGGGCCGCTTCCAGCTCCTCTTTGGCCTGGGCGGCATCGCGCTTGCGCTTCATGTACCAGGTCAGGCCCGCCAGGCTGAGACCGAGGGAGAGGAACGCCATGTGCGGCATGCCGGGCACCAGGCCCATCACGATCAGCACCCCGGCGCAGATCACCAGCACCTTGGGGTTGTCAAACATCTGACGCACCACCTCGTCGCCCATCTGCTGGGATTCGTTCTGACGGGTAATGATGATGGCGGCGCCGATGGACAACAGCAGGCCGGGGATCTGGGCAACCAGGCTGTCACCGATGGTGAGCAGGGTGTAGATCTCGACCGCTTCGGCAAACCCCAGACCGTGCTGGGCCATGCCGATGATGAAGCCACCGAGGATGTTGATAAAGAGAATGAGGATGCCGGCGATGGCGTCCCCTTTGACGAACTTGGACGCGCCGTCCATGGAGCCGTAGAAGTCGGCTTCCTTGGCCACTTCGGCGCGGCGGTCCCGCGCCTGCTCCTGATTGAGAATGCCGGCGTTAAGGTCGGCATCAATGGCCATCTGCTTGCCGGGCATGGCGTCCAGGGTAAAGCGGGCACTCACTTCCGAGATGCGCCCTGCCCCCTTGGTGACCACCACGAAGTTGATGATCACCAGGATCAGGAACACCACCAGACCCACGGCGTAGTTGCCGCCAATCACCACCGAGCCAAAGGCTTCAATCACCTTACCGGCGGCATCGGGCCCGTTGTGTCCCTCCAGCAGCACCACCCGGGTGGACGCCACGTTCAGCGCCAGCCGCAACAGGGTGGCCACCAGCAGTACCGTGGGAAACGCGGCGAAATCCAGCGGCCGCAGGGTGTAGATCGCCACCAGCAACACCACCAGCGCCAGGGCGATGTTGAAGGTGAACAACATGTCCAGCAACAGGGGCGGCATCGGCAACGTCACCATGGCCAGGGCGGCCAGCACCAGCAACGGAGTGCCGATCCCCTGCAGATGCAGGCGATAACGTTGGGGAAGGGATGGGATGAGTGCTTTCAGATCCATGCTGCGACTGTTGATTGACGTCTCAGGCGGGACTGCAATTACTGCGCCATGAATTCAGGGGCTCCGGCTCAATCCTGCTGATCTGCCCGGAGATCGTCCGGGATGGGCAGTTCGTTCGGCAACGGAACCGGGCGGCGCCCTCGTCCGGACTGGAACTGCTTCAGCTGGTAGACGTAAGCCAGGATCTGCGCCACGGCGGTAAAGAGTCCTTCCGGGATCGGCGTATCCAGTTTGGTGGAGTAGTACACCGCCCGTGCCAGGGCAGGAGAGGATACCACGGGTACCTCATGCTCGCGCGCAATTTCTCGAATTTTCAATGCGATCTCGTCGGTTCCCTTGGCCACCACCAGAGGCGCGTTGTTGACGCTTTTGTCATAGCGCAGCGCCACCGAGTAGTGGGTCGGGTTGACCACCACCACGTCCGCCTTGGGCACCTCGGCCATCATGCGGCGCTGGGCCATCTCCCGCTGTAGCTGACGGATCTTGCCTTTCACTTCCGGCTTGCCCTCCGTCTGCTTGTATTCGTCCTTGACCTCCTGCTTGGTCATCTTCAGCTGCTTGTTGTGGTTCCATAGCTGGTAAGGGGCGTCGATCACCACGATCAGCAGCAGCGAGGCACAGAGCAGGACAAAGAGCTTCAGCAGCAGGGCCAGGGCATCGCGCACCGCCCCTTCGGGATTGCCGCTGGAGAGCCGCACAATGTCATCAAAGTTGAGGCTGAGCAGGGACCAGGCCACCAGCGCAATGACGGCAAACTTGGCGATCGACTTCACCAGCTCCACCAGCGCCTGCAAACCGAACATCCGCTTGAACCCCGCCAGCGGACTCATCTTGGAGGCCTTGGGCGCCGCCGCCTGCCAGCTGAAGCTCATCCCCCCCAGGCCGATGTTGCCGAGGAAGGCGGCAATAAACAGCACCAGCACAAACCCCAGCACCGGCACCATCAGCTCCGAGAGAATGCGGCCAAACAGCTGGCTGATCTCGCCCAGATCGTACACTTCGGCCCGGCTCAGCTCGAACTGCCGCTTGGCCACCGCCAGCATCGCCTGGCCAATCTGGCCACCCATCATCATCATCGCGGCGGCCGCGGCCACCAGAACCGCCGCCGTCCCCAGCTCTTTCGAGCGGGGTACCTGGCCCTTTTCCCGCGCTTGTTCGCGCCTTCGGGGTGTCGCCTCCTCGGTGCGATCCTGGCTGCTGTCGTTCTCCGCCATCAGCGCACCTCGCAGTTGAGTTTCAGCAGGTCACAAATCAGCACCTGGCCGGCGTCCCAGACGCTGTAGAAATGAGACAGCACGCCCCCCAGAGTGAGCCAGAGGATCAGCAGGCCGGACAGCATGGTGATGGGAAACCCGATGGCGAAGATGTTGAGCTGGGGGGCGGCCCGGGTCATCACGCCGAAGGAGAAGTTGATCAGCAGCAGCGCGGTGGCCGCCGACAGGGCCAGCGTCAGCGCACTGGCGAACATCAGCCCGCCAAATTTAACGATGGCATCAAGGCCCGCCGGCGTCAGCCCTTCGCCGATGGGCAGCGTCTCAAAACTGGCCACCAGCATGCGGATCATCAGCAGATGGCCATCCACCCCAAAGAACAGCAGGGTGCTGAGCAGCAGGTAGAACTGGCCAACCAGCGGCACCTGCTGGCCGTTGCTGGGGTCCACCATCGAGGCGAAGCCGAGGGAGGTTTGCATGCCGATGATCTGGCCGGCCAGCACAAAGGTGTTGAGCACCAGCACCGAGACAAAGCCGATGGCGATGCCAATCACCACCTGTTGCCCGGAGATCAGAAAGCCCTGGGCACTGAGCAGGTCGACCTGCGGCGGGGGCGGCAGGATGGGCGCCACTGCGGCGGTGATCATCACCGAGAGCAGCAGACGCACCCGGGCGGGCACCGAGCTGCCGCCGATGGTCACCATCACCATGATCATGGCGCTGATGCGAAACAGCGGCCAGAGCACGCTGCGCAACCAGTCAAAGACGATGGGGAGCGGGTACTCCATCGGCCTGCCCTACCCCACCATCTGCGGGATCAGGGCCACCATGTCGTACATCAGTTCCATCAGGGTACGCACCAGCCAGTGGCCCAGGAACATCATGGTGACCAGAGTCACCAGCAGGCGGGGCAGGAAGGAGAGGGTCTGTTCGTTGATGGAGGTGGCGGCCTGAAACACCGCCACGATCAGCCCCACCACCAGACCGGGCACAATGATGGCGCTGACCATCAGTACGATCACCTGGAGGGCGTGGCGGAAGATGTCGACAAAGGCCTCGGGGCTCATGGTCCCCCCAGTCCGAAGCTGGTGGCCAGGGTGCCCATCACCAGGTTCCAGCCGTCCACCAGCACAAACAGCATGATCTTGAACGGCAGGGACACGATCATCGGCGACAGCATCATCATCCCCATCGCCATCAGCACCGACGCCACCACCAGGTCGATAACCAGGAAGGGCACGAACAGCATAAAGCCGATCTGGAAGGCGGTTTTCAGCTCCGAGGTGACGAACGCGGGGATCAGCACCGTCATCGGCACCTCATCCACCGAGGCGATGTCGGTGCGGCCACTGATCTCCACAAAGGTGTTGATGTCGGTGACCCGGGTCTGGGACAACATGAAGTCCTTTACCGGTGCCTTGGCGCGGTCCAGCGCTTCCAAGGCGTCAATCTGTTCGCCCATGTAGGGCACCAGCGCATCCTCGTAAACCCGATCCAGCACCGGCGTCATGATGAACAGAGAGAGAAACAGGGCCATCCCCAGCAACACCTGGTTGGACGGCGTCTGCTGCAGCCCCAGCGCCTGACGCAGGATCGCCAGCACCACGATGATGCGGGTGAAACTGGTCATCAGGATCACCATCGCGGGCAGGAAGGTCAGCAGGGTCATCAGCCCGAGGATCTGCAGGCTGACGCTGTATTGCTGGCTGCCGTCCGGGCCGGTGGTCAGGGTGATGGCCGGGATGCCCGGGTCTGCCAGGGCCAGGCCCGGCATCAGGACCGCCAGCGTGGCCAGCAGGGAGAGAACGACACGACGCACGTCAGGACTCCCGCTTCTTGTTGAACCGGGCCAGCACCGAGGCAAACTGTGGCCCCTGGGCGGTGTCCAGCGGCTGAGCCAGCTTATCCAGCAGGGTGATGTTCTGGCCGGTGATGCCCACCAGGTACTGCTGCTCCCCCACCTGAATCACGGCCACCCGCTCCTTGGTGCCCACCGGCATCATCGCCACGGTTTTCAGCGGGCCTCCGACGGTATTCGGCAGGTTAAAGCGACGGGCCAGCACCGCCAGGACGATGATCAACGCCACCACCCCCAGCAGGCTGGCCACCATGGTGGCCATCTGATCGTTGGCCCCGGCGGGGGCACTCTCCGCGGCCCGGGCCGCAAAGGAGCCCAACATCAGGGTTATCAGGCCCAGCGCCCCGGCGACGGATTTGCGGGCACTCATCGCAGTTTCTTAATGCGTTCGGTCTGGCTGATCACGTCAGTGAGTCGGATACCAAACTTGTCGTTCACCACCACCACTTCGCCGTGGGCCACCAGGGTGCCGTTGACCATCACGTCGAGGGGTTCACCGGCCACGCGGTCCAGCTCCACCACGGAGCCCTGGTTCAGTTGCAGCAGGTTGCGGATGCTGATCTGGCTGCGCCCCACCTCCATGGAGATGGTCACCGGAATGTCGAGAATGGCGTCCAGCTTGCGCTGCTGGTCGCCGTCTTTGCCGATCGGCGCATCAAACTGCTCCAGCTCGACCGCTTCGGCCTGCTCTTCCAGAGCCGCCGCCCAGTCGTCCGCCAGCAGATCCTGATCATTCGGGTCGTGATCGTTGGTCATCGTTCACCTTCTTGTACGGAGTTGTCTTCCAGCCCGTCGATGGTGATCGAGGGCTCCAGCGCCACGGCGCCATGTCGGTTGATCAATTGCAATTCGTTCTTGTAGGACTTGGGCCGGGGGATGCGCTCTTCGATGCGCACCGCCACGTGGTCGCCCTTGCGGCCCAGTTTGCCCCGGAAAGTCGGCAGGTCTTCAATGCGCACCAGCATGTGCTCCGGCATCTCAACCGGAATGATGTCACCCACCTTCATCTCCATGATGTCGCGCAGCGTCAGCTGCTGCTCAAGCAGGGTGGTGGAGAGGTCCACCGGCACGTCCATGATCTCGTCCTGGAGCGCCTTGGCCCAACGCATGTCGGTATCCTGCTTGTCACTCTGCACCCCGGCATCGAGCAGTTCGCGGATCGGCTCAATCATTGAGTAGGGCAAGGTGATGTGGAAATCGCCGCCGCCGCCGTCCAGCTCAATGTGGAAAGAGGAGACCACCACCACTTCGGTGGGGCTGACGATGTTGGCCATGGCGGGGTTCACTTCGGAATCCAGGTACTCAAACTCCACGTCCATCACCGGTGCCCAGGACTCTTTGTAATCCTCGAACACGGTTTTCAGCAGCAGCTGGATGATGCGGCGTTCGGTCGGGGTGAACTCCCGCCCCTCGATCTTGGCCTGGAAGCGGCCATCGCCGCCGAAGAAGTTGTCCACCAGGATAAACACCAGCCGGGCTTCCATGGTGATGAGGCCGGTGCCCTTCAGGGGGCGGAACCGCACCATGTTGAGGCTGGTGGGGACGAACAGGGTATGCACGTATTCGCCGAATTTGACCATCTGTACGCCGTTGATCGACACCTCGGCGTTACGCCGCATCATGTTGAACAGGCTGATCCGCAGGTGGCGGGCGAAACGCTCATTGACCAGCTCCAGGGTCGGCATCCGGCCACGGACAATCCGGTCCTGGGAGGTAAAATCGTAGATGGTGGCGCCTTCGCGGTCGTCGAGCAGGTCATCCTCTTCGACTTCATCGACACCGTGAAGCAGCGCATCGATCTCGTCTTGGCTCAGCAGATCGCTCATCGCTTTTCCTTATTGCATCACGAAGCCGGTAAAGAGCACCCGTTCGACCTGGGGCTTACCGGTAATGGATTGCAGCGCATTCTGCACGTTCAGCAGGGCCTGGGTACGCAGTTCGTCCTTGCCCTCTTTGCGCCGGATTTGGTCAGCCTGCGCCGCGCTGAAGGTGGTCAGCAGGGTGTCCTCAATCAGCGGAATGTGTTTGCGCGCCGCGCTTTGCGCGTCGGTTCCCCGCACCTGGAGCTGCACCTTGATCTGCACCAGATAGGTCCGGTCCGGACCGGGCAGGTTGAACAGGAAGGGGCGCGGCATCGGCACGTAGAGGGCGCCATCCTGCGCCAGGCCCGGCTTGAGAGGGGCACTGCCACCCGCCGCCGTGGTCGCCATGCCATCGTCCCCACCGCTCAGCATGGAGACCACGCCAAACACCACGGCAATCAGCAACAGGGTGCCTGCGCCAATGGCGATCATCCAATGAAGCCGGCGCTTGCCCGGCGCGGTTCCTACATCCACTTGTAGCGTGTCGTCTGCCATTTTCTGCCCAAAAATACGCGTATTACTGTCAAATCGGCGGCTAGGTTAGCACAGGGGATCTCAGGCGTAGAAATCAATGCCACCTTCCGCATTCCGGTTGCCTATCTGGTGGGCAACCCCCTCCTCCTGAGGGGCCATTTCCCCTCCGGTGCCACCGGTGTGGCCCCCGGAGCCGGACTGGCCTCCGGACTGCTGTTGCGAGATGTTGGCGTCGGCCAGCTGGATGCCCTGCCCCTGCAGCATCTCCCTCAGCCGCGGCAGCGCCTGCTCAAGCAGATCGCGGGCTTGCGCGTTCTGGGTCTGGATCTGCACCTGGGCCTGGTCACCGTTCATCTGGATGCGCACCTGCAGGGCGCCCAGCTCCGGCGGGTCCAGTCGCAGTTCCGCCGTGAGACGTTCACTGTTGATCATCACCGCCAACCGCTCACGCAACTCCGGCGCCAACCGCTCTGCCGCGACCGGTTGCCGCAGCATGGCGGGTTCCGCCTGAGCCGGCTGGCGCACCGCTTGTCGATGGGCGCTGTCGGTGTGCAGGGGGCGATGCCCATCGCCATCCAGGCCATCAAGCCCGTCCAGCGCCGAATCCCCCTCCGCGTCAGCGACAGGAGAGGCAGTACTGGACTGCAGCATTTGGCTGAACGACAAGGTCGGGGCTGTCTGGCCGGTGCCGGCTTGCCCCGCGACAGGGGACGAGGACGCGGACGCCGTGCCCGGCAAGGTGCCCTCCCCGGCGGCTTTCATCTCCACGGAGGCACTGAGCGCCACAGCGGGACCGGTACCAGCGTCGGGTTGCACCGCAGCGCCGGAGGCCGGAGTGCTGGCCCCGTTGGCGGCGGCCAGGGTGGCGCCAGTGTTCGACAAAGTGTGCGCGGCCGTAGCCAGGCCGGTGGGGGCGGTCTCAACCGCCTTATCCTGCCCCGTCAGGGGTTCCGCGGTGGGCGTTACAGCGAAAAGCGGTGCCACCTCGTCGGGCTCGGCCTGGTCTGCCGGTGACGTGTCTGCGGTCACCTGGCCCGGCAGCGCGTCAGGCACCAAGGCGGTGTCCGCCTCGCCGGCCTTCGTCGGGAGCAAGGCCTCAGCCTCTTCCGCTGTCGGTTCGAGCGGCAGCGCGTCCACCGGCTCGGCGCCATCCATTTGACGCTTGGCGCGGTCCAGGGCCGCCAGTTGGGACAGCAGTTCGTCGCTGTCAGCGGAGGCGGTCAGGGCGGCTTCCGGGTCCAACGTGTCGGTCACCGGCGATTGTTCGGTGTCCGTCAGCAGGGGGGCTGCGTCACCGGACGAGACCAGGGTGGCAACACCTTGCCGCCCGGCGGCGTCGCCGGGCAACCCTTTGGCCGCTTCGGCGTCGGTGTCCGTGGTGGGAGATGCCGTCCCGTCCGTCAGCGTCGTGGCTTTGTCAGAGCGCGCTTCGGAAGCCGTCTTACCCTCCGTCGCGGCCTTGCCAGCCTCACCGCCAGACTGGGTCTGACCGGCGTCTGCCACCATACTGGCAAACCCCGAGGCACCGGATTCTGATCCCGCTTCGGCACGTTGGTCGGTGGGGATGCCGGAGGTCGGCATTGCGGCGATCGGCGGCGCGATCAGATTGGACATGCTGTGAAATCCTGACGCTGTCGTTGAATGGCCTGAGTGGATGCAATAAGCAGGCCATGACAAAAGAACGGCAAGGGGTCAGCGCTGACGGCGCACGAACTGTTGCAGGGCGAACTCGTCCAGCTCGCGCTGACTGCGCTTCTCCGCCAACAGGATTGCCCTGGCCCGGGCCTTGTCGATCAACAGGGCGATCGCCTGCTGGCGCTGGTGCGCTTGCTGCCATAAGCCCTGGCGCTGCTCGGCCGCCGCTTCCGCCTGACGCAGGCGCGTCATGTGCTGGGTAATGGCCGCGTCCAGCTTGGCAATGAAGTGGTGATATTGCTGGTAGTGGGAGGCGTGCAGGGTGGTGCCCGCCTGCTGCTGGGCCTGTTTGACGTAGTCCCAGCGGTAGTTCTGCAGCTGGCTCAGCTGCTGCTTCAGGGCCTGTACCGCAGAGTGGGCGCTGCGCAGGTCCAGCGCCGCCTTCTCCAGCGCTTTGTCGGCCATCGCCAGCACCTGGGCCAGCTGTTTCGGATCGCTCATGCTGCGCTACTCAGCCCCGGCATTGGGCCGCCAGACGGGCCAGCTGGGTCAGACTCTGCTCATAGTCCACGGGCGTTTTCATCGCTTGTCGCAGGAAGGCGTTGAACGCCGGCTGCATGGCGATCGCCTTGTCCACCTGCGGGTCGGAGCCGGCACTGTAGGCGCCGATGGCGATCAGGTCCTGGTTTTGCCGGTAGGCAGACCAGAGTTGCTTGATCAATTGCGCCGCTTCCAGGTGCAGGGGCTCGGTCACCATCGGCATCACCCGGCTGATGGACGCCTCGATGTCGATGGCCGGGTAGTGCCCGCTCTCCGCCAGGGCGCGGGACAATACGATGTGGCCATCGAGGATCGCCCGGGCCGCATCGGCGATGGGGTCCTGCTGATCGTCCCCTTCGGTCAGTACGGTGTAAAACGCGGTGATGCTGCCCTGCCCCGGGCCGCCGTTGCCGGCACGCTCAACCAGTTGCGGCAAGCGGGCAAACACCGAAGGCGGATACCCCTTGGTGGCAGGTGGTTCGCCGATCGCCAGGGCAATCTCACGTTGCGCCTGAGCGTAACGGGTCAGGGAATCCATCAGCAGCAGGACGTTGCGGCCCTGGTCGCGGAAATGCTCGGCAATCCGGGTGGCGGTCTCACAGGCCCGCAAGCGCATCAGCGGGCTGGTGTCCGCGGGTGCGGCGACCACGACGGAGCGGGCCCGCCCCTCCGGACCGAGGATCTCCTCGATAAACTCTTTGACCTCGCGGCCCCGCTCCCCCACCAGGCCCACCACAATGACGTCGGCATTGGTGCCCCGGGTCATCATCCCGAGCAGCACGGATTTACCGACACCGGAGCCGGCAAACAGGCCCATTCGCTGCCCCTGCCCTACCGTCAACATGGCGTTGATGGTGCGCACGCCGACGTCGATGGGCTGGTGGATGGGGCGGCGGGCCATGGGGTTCAGCAAGGTGGCGTGATGCGCGGCGCGCTCCCGGGTGGCCAGAGGGCCGAGGCCATCCAGCGGTTCCCCATTGCCATCCAGCACCCGGCCCAGCAACTCCGGTCCCACCGGCAGCCCCTGGCGTTGTCCCAGCGGCGTTACCCGGGCTCCGGGCAACACGCCCTTCAACTCTTCAACCGGCATCAGGTAGAGCACCTGATCATCAAAGCCCACCACTTCGGCGGTGAGTTGTCCGCCGAGGGTTTCAATCTGGCAGAGGGAGCCCACCGGCGCGCGGCAGCCGACCGCTTCGAGGGTCAGCCCCACCACCCGCAATAACTGGCCGGAGGCGATCGGCGCCAGGCTCTGCACATTGCTGTGCCAGGCCCGCACACGCCGACGCAATCGCTCACTGCGCAGGGTCATTGGTAGGCTCGTTGGGATCGGTCTGCGGCGAGGGGTCTGCGTTGTCGTCCGCCGTCCCGGTGGCAACCGGAGGCGGCGTGGCGGCGGTGGCCGCAGGGTTGGGGTAGGCGGGTTCGTCCACCGCATCACGGGGACGTTGGGCAAAGGTTTCCAGCACTTTGCGCAGGCGGTCTTCGGCCAGCATCGGCACTTCGCTGCGCTCGGTGTTGAGCACCAGTGAGCCGGCGTCCAGGGTGGGTTCCAGCACCAGTTGCCATTGACGCTGGGCCAGGGCTTCCTCGCCAAAGGTCTTGGCGATCAGGGCTTTGTCTTCTTCGCAGGCGTGGATCTCGATGGTCTGACGCTGGGATGGCAGGGCGTGAATGCCTTGTCTCAGGGCTTCCAATACCGCTTCCGGCGAGGTTTTCAGCTCCACCTGCACCACCGCCTGTGCCAGCCTCATCGCCAGGGTCACCAGTTCCCGCTCCACCTGTTCGTCCACCGCTTCAAGCGGTGAAATCAGCTCTGACAGCAGCTGGTCCCACTGGCTGGCCCGGGCGTCGATCTTAGCCTGTCCGGCTTCCAATCCCTGCTCGAGGCCCTGCTGGTAGCCTTCGGCGTGTCCCTGTTCCGCGCCCTTGAGCCGACCCTCTTCCAGCCCTTTGGCTTCGCCGGCGGCCTTACCCTCGGCAAACCCGTCCTGGTAGGCGTCCTCGCGGATCGCCTCGATCTCTTCCAGGGTCGGCGGCGGGGGCAGCGCCTCCTCCTCTTCCGCTTCCACCGGAATGGGGGCGACGCAGTGCAGGGCGCTGTCCGCCGGGATCTCGTCGGGGTCCGCCATATCCGGCAGGGCCCAGTCGCGGGATTCCACTACGCCGGCGCGCAGGATACGGGGTCTTAAGGAGTCGCTCATCGATTACAGGAACTCTTCGCCGCCACCGCCACCGAGCATCACCTCGCCGGCGTCGGCCAGTTTGCGGGCGATGGCCAGAATCTCTTTCTGTGCCGCTTCCACTTCGGACAGACGGATGGGGCCCATCGCTTCCAGATCGTCCCGAACCAGCTCCGCCTGACGCTTGGACATGTTGCCCAGGATCTTCTCGCGCAGGGCATCGTCGGCGCCCTTGAGGGCGCGGATAAGCACATCCTGCTGCACTTCGCGGAGGATGGTCTGGATGCCGCGGTCGTCGACGTCGGAGAGGTTTTCGAACACGAACATCAGGTCCTGGATCTGCTGGCCCAACTCTTCGTCGGTTTCGCGGATCGATTCCATCAGCATGCTTTCGATGCCGGTGTCCATGTAGTTCATGATGTTGGCCGCCGCCTTCAGGCCGCCCATCTTGGCCGCCTGCGCTCCGGACTGACCGGCAAACTGCTTCTCCATGATGTCGTTCAGTTCCTGCAGCGCCGCCGGTTGCACCTCTTCCAGGTTGGCAATGCGCAGCATCAGGTCGAGGCGGACCCGCTCGGTAAACTGGCTGAGGATCTGGGCCGCCTGATCCGGCTCCAGGTAGGAGAGCACGATGGTTTGGATCTGCGGGTGCTCGTTGCGAATGATGTTGGCCACCTGGCGCGCATCCATCCACTTGAGGGAATCCAGACCCTTGGCACCGTGGCCCATCACGATCTGTTCAATCAGGTTGCCCGCCTTGTCCTCACCCAACGCGTGGGTCAGGGCCTTACGGACAAAGTCTTCGCTGTTCAGGCCGATGGAGGAGAACTGTTTGATCTGCTCCAGGAATAAACGGTGTACCGCCGACACCTTCTCCTGACTGAAGTCGCGCATGCCCGCCATGGCCATGCCCACCTTCTGGACCTGCTTGGGTTCCAGATTCTTCAGGATCTGGGCGGCATCCGACTCGCTGAGAGAGAGCAGCAGGATGGCGGTTTTCTCAATGCCGTTGAGCTTGGACACATCAAAACTGTTGCCCGTCGCCGGCGTTTTGGACATCGCTTGCTCAGCCATCTTCGTTCAACCAACTCTTGATCACTTGCGTGGACAGATCAGGCTCATTGGCCACCAGGGCCCGAATCGCCCGCAACATATCATCATCCTTATGGAGATCGGGCAGCAGAATGGAGCCATCCTCGGCGTAGGAGTAGTCGCTGTCGCCCTGGCTCAGCAAGCCCAGGGTGTCGGCGGCATACTGGTCTTCCAGCTCGGCCAGTTCACCCATGCCACCGGCGGTGGTGGTGTCTCCGGCCTGATTGGGGTTGATCAGGCGCTTGATCATCGGCCGCACAACCACCATCAGCAGGACAAACAGGCCCAGCGCGCCCAGCGCGTACTTCACCGCACGCCAGAACCAGGCCTGCTCGTAGATCGGCACATCAACGGGGGCCAGCGCCAGATCCTCGGCGAAGGGGACGGAGACCACTTCCAGCACATCGCCGCGGGCCGCGTTGAAGCCCACGCTGCCCATCAGCAGGCGGCGAATGCTGGCCAGTTCGTTTTCAGAAAGGGGTTGCAGGGTGTCGGCGCCTTCCGCTCCCGGCACCGATTTGTAATCCACCGCCACGGACAGCGTCACGCGCCGCACCG
>CAZWED010000001.1:23761-29451 GCA_964632645.1 uncultured Ferrimonas sp.
GATGGTGGAGTCCAGCTCGTAATTTCGGGTGACTTCACTGCGGTTGCGCCCCTGGGACAGGCGCTCATCCTGCCCCTGCTTACCCGCTTCCTGCGGGATGTCGGAGGCGATCGGTGGCTGATTGGTCAGGGCGCCCGGGATCCCCACGGGGCCGGCGCCATTCTGATTGTCCTCAATCAGCATCTCGCTGCGAACGGCGGGCAGGTCCGGGTTGTAGCGGCGGGAGGTTTCCTCCACTGCCGAGAAATCCATGGTGACGTCCACCTGGGCACTGTATTTGCCCAGCCCCAGCACCGGGATAAGGATGCTGTCGATCTTCTCCCGATAGAGCTGTTCCTGCTGCACCCGCAGCTCCAGCTCACGGCGCCCCTGGGCGGAGATGCCATCCTGACTGCCGGAGTTGAGCAGACGGCCATGCTGGTCCGTCACCGTAACCCGGGCCGGTTTCAGGCCGTGCACTGCCGAGGCCACGATGTCGACAATGGCGTCCACTTCGGACTGGCGCAGCTCGGTGCCGCGATTCAGGGTGACGACGACGGTGGCAGAGGGTTCACGCTGTTGACGGGCAAACACGTTCTGCTGCGGCAGGGCCAGGATCACCCGGGCCCGCTGCACACTGCGCAGCTCTTCCACGGCAGCGGCGAGAGTCTGCTCCTGACTGTGCTTAAGGCGGGCCTGCTCCATCCGCTGGCTGACGCCGAAGCCGCTGTCCTGAGTCAGAAAATCCTGCTGCTGACGGGCCGGCCCCAGGCCATTGCGGGTCAGCATCAGGCGGATGTCGGAGAACTGATCTTCGGGCACGGAGAGGACGTTGCCCTCCAGCTTGTAGGGCAGCTTTTGCTGGTCGAGGAAGTCCAGGGTGTCGATCAGCTCCTGGGTCTCCATCTGGCCCAGGGGGCGATAGGCAGGCTCCTGCGCCCAGATCATCAGGAATACCGCGATGGCCAGGCTGATGGCCAGCGCCAGGATCAGGCTGATTTGCCGGAGTACGTCGGTGTTGCCCAACGAGGACAAGGGGCTGACCTTGTTCTCTTCGATTTCCGCACCGGAGTTGCCATTGCCGGCTCCGGCGATCGCCGCCGGCATGGTGTTACCGCCGTCGTTGATCATCAATTCGGTTGACGTGTTCGCCTCAGCCACCGCATTACCTCAGGCCGGTTACACCGGCATATTCATGATTTCCTTGTACGCTTCGACGAGCTTATTGCGCACCTGTACCGTGGCTTCGAACGCCACCCCTGCCTTCTCTTTTGCGATCATGGTGTCAGACAGTGACACCCGGGTGTCGCCCAGCTCAAGCCGGGTTGCCAGATCACTGGCGTTCATCTGCAGACCATTGACGTGATCGATGGCATCGGTGAGAAAGGCGGAGAAGTCCTGCTGCGGCTTTACCGGCGCCAGCTCGGCACTGCTGCCGGCCTCGCGGGCCAGGCTCTGCATCTCCACCAGTAGGGGATTGTTCCCGATCTCCATTGCCAGAATCCTTGTATCAGTCAAACCATTGACGAGCCAAATTGCTCCGCATTGTAATGCAAGGGACTTGCCAGTTCAGCACTTTTACTGGCAAAGCCGTCACTTAGGGGAGCTCGATCCCCGCTTCACGCATTTTTGCCAACTTGTACCGCAACGTTCGGGGGCTGAGGCCCAACCGCTCCGCCACCGCTTTGCGGCTGCCCTGGCACGCCGCAAGGGCATCCAGAATGATCTGAAACTCCTGATGCTTTAGCTCGCTGCCCAGATCTTCAGCCACCGGTTGCGGCGCGCGCGGGGTTGCCACCGCCGTGCTCACCACCGGAATGCCCGCCTGTCCGTCGAGGAACAGGTCCGCGTCGGTGAGGGTATCGCCCTGACAGAGGATCAGCGCCCGCTGGATCACGTTATCCAGTTCCCGGACGTTGCCGGGCCAGGGGTGCCCCAGCAGCTTGCCCCGCGCCTCGGTGGAGAGGGTTGGAACAGCACGGCCACTGCGACTGGCGTGGCGGGCGATCAGGTGCTCCGCGAGGGGCAGGATGTCCCCCGGGCGGCGAGCCAGCGGCAGCCAGGTCAGCGGGAAGACGTTCAGGCGGTAGTAGAGATCTTCGCGAAAACGCCCCTCCTCCACCGCCAGACGCAGGTCCCGGTTGGAGGTGGCCAGCACCCGCACATCCAGTGACAGGGTTTTGCGGCCACCGAGGCGCTCCACTTCGCGCTCCTGCAGCACCCGCAGCAGCTTGGCCTGCAGGTTGAGATCCATTTCGGTGATCTCGTCCAGCAGGATGGTGCCCCCCTGGGCCTGCTCAAACTTGCCGGGGCAAGCCTGCACCGCACCGGTAAACGCCCCTTTCTCGTAACCGAACAGGGTCGCTTCCAGCATGTTTTCCGGAATGGCCGCGCAGTTGAGCGCAATGAACGGCTTGTCGCTGCGCGCCGAGCGGGCATGGATGAATCGGGCCAGCACCTCTTTGCCGGAGCCACTGGGGCCAAGCACCATCACCGAAGCATCGGACTGCGCCACCCGGGCGGCCAGGTCCAGCATCTGCAGGCTCTGGGGGTCCCCCACCACCGGCGTGTCCGCCGACTGGGGCTCGGCCACCAGATAACGGCTGATCTGGTCCAGCAGCACCTGCGGCGCAAACGGTTTGGCCAGATAGTCGTTGGCGCCGTAGCGCATCGCCTCCACCGCCGCGTCGATGCTGCCGTAAGCGGTCATCAGCAGGATGGGCAGACGACTGTTCTGGGCCCGCACGGTTTTCAGCAGGGTCATGCCATCCATGCCCGCCATCTGCACGTCGGAGATCATCAGGGCCACCGGATGCCGACTCAGCTGCACCAGTGCCTCGTCACCGTTGCCGGCCTCAACACAGCGGTAGCCGCCCAGCATCAGGGTGTCCACCAGCGCTTCGCGCAGACCCAGGTCGTCTTCGACCACCAGGATGAGGGGGTTAGTCATGGTTTGTATCCTTATCGTGCTCACCGGGCAGCATCAGCGTAAAACCGCTGCCCTGTCCCGGAACCGATTGCAGTTCCAGCCTGCCGCCGTGGGCGCGGCACACCGACTGCACCACGGCCAGTCCAAGACCGGTACCGTTGGCCTTGGTGGTGAAAAAGGGGGTCAGAACCCGGGCTTGCTCCTGGGCACTCATGCCCTTGCCGTTGTCCAGCAGCGTCAGAGCCACAAACCCGCCTTCGCGGTGGGCCTTCAGACGCAATGCGGTGGCACCGGCTTCCAGGGCGTTGTTCACCAGATTCTGCATGGCGCTGACCAGTGCATCGGGGTTGGCGTGCAGCCAGACCGGCTCCGGGCAATGGCAGTCCATGGTGGCCTGACGCCGCTCCAGCACCGCTTCACAACTGGTGGCCAGACGCTCGAACAGCTGCAGGGACGACACCCGTTCCTGGGCCTGGGTGTGGCCGCCCCGGGCGAACAACAGCAGGTCATTGACCCGCTGTTCCAGCTCGCCCAACCTCGCCATCAGCTTGTCCTGAAAACGGCTGCGTCCGGCTTCATCGAGGTTTTTGTTGCCCAGGTTGGCGGCGTACAGCAGGGCTGCCGAGAGCGGTGTGCGGATCTGGTGGGCCAGTGACGCCGCCATCTTCCCCAGTGCCGACAGCCGCTGCAGGTGAGAGAGGTTTTGTTGCAGTTGGCGGGTTTCGGTGAGATCCGTCAGCATCAGCAACTGGCCCGGTTCCGGGTCCAGGGCCCGGGTGGCCAGACGCACCCGTCGACCGTTTTTCAGGGAGATTTCGTGGCCATCGTCCGCCTGCGGCGCAAAGGCGCGGTGGATGACCGCGCGCCAGGGCTGGCCCAACAAGGGCCCCTGAAGCAGTTCAATGGCCTGGGGGTTGGCTTCCACCACGACGCCGGCCTCGTCCAGCACCACCAGGCCTGCCGGCAGCAGCTGCATCAAGTGGTTCAGGCGACTGGCCGCGCGCTGGTCATCATCCAGTTGTGGCTCCGCAAGGGCGTGCGACATACCGCTATCCGTCAAAAAATCGCTGTTAATCCTTTGGTTCTGCAGGGTTATGCAGATTTTGTACCAGAAGGGAATTGAGCCAGGGAGAGAGGCAGGGGCAAGCCGGACGGCTTACCCCTCTTTGGAAAGGCCGTATTTGCGCATCTTCTCTACCAGGGTGGTACGGCGCATCCCCAGCAGTTCTGCAGCCCGTGCCACCACGCCGCTGCCCTGGTCCAGAGCCTGGCGGATCATATCGACCTCCAGCTCCGCCAGCATGTCTTTCAGGTTGACGCCGTCCTCGGGCAGTTCATTGCTGAACCGCTGCTCCGGGATCTCAACCGGCTCCTCACCGCTGAACAGCGCCGCCAGCGCGTCACGCTCCTGCATCTCTTCAGGGTACTCGGGCGTGAACTCCGGCACTTCAACGTGGCGATACTTGCTGGGCAGGTCGTTCACGTCGACCAGTCCCCCCGGGAACAGAATCACCATCCGCTCCACCAGATTGGAGAGTTCGCGGACGTTGCCCGACCAGGGGTGCTCCACCAGAGAGTCGATGGCCCGTTTGGTAAAGCGTACCGTGCCTTTGCCCTCCCCTTCGATGCGGCTGACCAGTTCATTCAGCAGCAACGGGATGTCTTCGGCCCGCTCGCGCAGGGACGGCATCTCGATGGGGAACACATTAAGGCGGTAGTAGAGGTCTTCGCGGAAATGGCCATCGGCGATCATCTTTTCCAGATCGCGGTGGGTCGCCGCCACAATCCGGACATTGGACTGGATCGACTTGTTGCCGCCGACCCGTTCAAAGCAGCGCTCCTGCAGGACCCGCAGGATCTTCACCTGCATATGGGGCGGCATGTCACCAATTTCGTCGAGAAACAGGGTGCCACCTTCGGCTAGCTCAAAGCGGCCCTTGCGGGTTGCCACCGCACCGGTAAAGGCGCCCTTTTCATGGCCAAACAGCTCGCTTTCCAGCAGGTCCGGCGGAATGGCACCGCAGTTGACCGGAATGAAAGGGCCGTCCCGATGGGAGGAGAGGTAGTGGATATTGCGGGCCACCACCTCTTTGCCGGTACCGGATTCGCCGGTCACCAGCACGCTGGCGTCGGTCTCGGCGACCTGAGCCAGCAGATGGCGAACCTGGGAGATCGCTTCGCTGCGGCCCACCAGGGAGCGAAACAGCTTGGTCTGGTTCGGACTGGTGGGTGCCACCTCGTAACGAACCCGCTGATACACCTGACAATAATGGAGCAATTCGGTGATCTGGGCGTAAGCAAACGGCTCGTCAAGGTGCCCAACCAGGTTCGGTTGTGACGCCGACGGCGCGCCCAGAGTCAAAAAGGGTTGGCGAGAGTGGCGCTTCAGCAGCGTGTCCAGATCAACATCGAAATGGGGGGTCGCCCCGATGATGACGGATCGAAAGCGCTCCGTGGCGAGACGATTCGCCAACGCCGAATGGTCGGCGTGCTCGACTGGCTCTCCGAGAAACTCCAGCAGGAAGCTGAGTTTCTGGCGGCGAGCATCGTCGCTGTCTACAAGCAATATGCGCTGATCAATCTGCATGGTTTTGCTTACCGGGGGTGGAATCCCTTCGCCCTGGCCAGTTCTCTTTATTGTAGATAAGTGAGTATCGGACGGGTTTCTCCCGCCTTCGAATGCGAGTTAGCTGGGCTCATTGTAACGAGCCAATCCGTCTTAGCAAGCCGAGAAGACACTGCCGATTACTATTCAACCCACAGATATATCCGCCCTTCCTAG
>CAZWED010000002.1:0-28435 GCA_964632645.1 uncultured Ferrimonas sp.
TGGTGGGGGAGATCCGGGACCTGGAAACCGGCCAGATCGCCGTACAGGCGTCTCTGACCGGTCACCTGGTGTTGTCTACCCTGCACACCAACACCGCCTCCGGCGCCATTACCCGTCTGCAGGACATGGGGATCGAACCGTTCCTGATCTCCTCCTCTCTGCTGGGCGTGCTGGCGCAGCGACTGGTGCGGACACTCTGCACCGAGTGTAAGACCCCCTACGCGCCCAACGCCCGTGAGCGGACACTGCTGGAGCTGGGGCACGGCGAGCAGCCTTCGATCTACAAAGCGAACGGATGCGAGCACTGCAACTTCACGGGTTACCGGGGCCGGACCGGCATCCACGAGCTGCTGGTGGTGGACGACACCATTCGTGAACTGATCCATGGTGGCCGGGGAGAGCTGGCCATCGAGAAACACGTACGCCAGACCACGCCATCCATCCGCCAGGACGGGTGCGGGAAAGTCCTCGCCGGGATTACCACCTTGGAGGAAGTGCTGCGGGTGACCCGGGAGGAGTAAGCCATGGCGGCGTTCGAATATCAGGCCCTGGATGCCCGGGGCCGTCAGGTTAAAGGGATCATCGAAGCCGACACCGCCCGTCAGGCGCGTGCCCAGCTGCGCGAAAAGCAGATGATGCCTCTGGAGGTGTCGCCAGCGGCGCAGAAGGAGCAGCGCAGCAGCGACAGCCGGCGGGCGTTCACCCTGTTCAAACCCAAGATCAGCGCCACGGCGCTGGCCCTGATCACCCGCCAGCTGTCCACGCTGGTGGCGGGCGGCCTGCCGCTGGAAGAGTGCATCAAGGCAGTGGCGGAGCAGAGCGAGCAGCCGCGCCTGAAGAGCATGCTGATGGCGGTGCGGGCCAAGGTCGTTGAGGGCTACGGTCTGGCGGAATCGATGGCGGAGTACCCTCAGGTTTTTGACGAACTGTACGTGGCCATGGTCGCGTCCGGCGAGAAATCCGGCCACCTCGAGGTGGTGCTGGAGCGCCTGGCGGACTACACCGAGCGACGTCAGGAGCTGAACACCAAGCTGACCCAGGCGCTGGTGTATCCGGTGATCCTGACCGTGGTGGCGATCGCCGTGGTGGTGTTCCTGCTGACCTCGGTGGTGCCTGACGTGGTGTCACAGTTTGAGCACCTGGGCCAAAGCCTCCCCGCGACCACCCAGTTTCTGATCGACGTCTCGGATTTTCTCCAGCAATACGGGCTCTATATCCTGCTGGCCATCGTCCTGTTCTTCATCGGTTTCAAACAGGCGCTGCGCAACCCCAGGTTCAAGTTGCGCTGGCACGAAACCCTGTTGAAACTGCCGGTTGTCGGCAAGGTGTCTCGCGGGCTGAATACCGCACGCTTTGCCCGCACCCTGAGCACCCTGTCGTCGTCCGGAGTGCCGATGCTGGAAGCGATGAAGATCGCCTCCGACGTGTTGCTCAACCTGAAGGTCAAAAACGCCGTGTCGGATGCCACCGGCAAGGTGCGGGAGGGGGCGTCGCTGCGGGCGTCCCTGCAGCAAACCAAGCTGTTCCCGCCGATGATGCTGCACATGATCGCCTCCGGCGAAAAGTCGGGTGAACTGGATGATATGCTGGCCCGGGCCGCGGACAACCAGGACCGGGAGTTTGAATCCCAGGTGAGCGTGGCGCTGGCGGTGCTGCAACCGCTGATCGTGGTGGTGATGGCCGGCATCGTGCTCTTTATCGTAATTTCCATTCTCCAGCCGATGCTGGCGATGAACCAGATGATTTAACTCATAAGAGGCAAACTTAGAATGAAACGTCGTACCCCTAGCCGGACCGCCCAGCGTGGTTTCACCCTGCTGGAAGTTATGGTGGTGCTGGTGATCATTGGGATCCTGGCCTCCATCGTGGCACCCAACCTGATTGGCTCCCGCGATACCGCCAACGTGCAGAAAGCCGTGACCGACATCTCCGGTCTGGAGAGCGCTCTGGGCATGTACTACATCCACAACAACCGCTTCCCCACAACGGATCAGGGGCTGGAAGCGCTGGTGAACCGTCCCAACTCCGGGCCGGAGCCGCGCAACTACCAGGAAGGCGGTTACATTCAGCGTCTGCCTACCGACCCGTGGGGCAACGCCTACTCCCTGGTCAGCCCGGGTGAGCGTGGCCGCTACGATCTCTGCTCCGCCGGTCCGGATATGCAACTGGGCACCGAAGACGACATCTGTAACTACAACCTGAGCGATTACCAGTAATGGCGAAGGCCGTCTCCTGTTATCAAGCCTCGCGTCAGCGGGGCTTTACCTTGTTGGAGATCCTGCTGGTGCTGGTGGTGATGGGACTGGCTGCCATGTCCGTCACCCTGGTGCTGGGCGGTGATCCACGACAGGAGGCGATGCAGAAAGCGGGCGACCAGTTCCGGGTGGTGGTGGGGATGGCGCTGGAAGAAGCCACCCTCTCCGGCGAGCAGCTGGGGATCGTGATGGAAGAGACCCACTACTACTTTGTCCGCTGGAACCTGGATACGGAAAAATGGGAATCCCTGGCGGGCGGCGACCCGCTGTACAGGGACCGTGAGTGGCCCGAGACCGTGGAAGTTTCTCTGGAGCTGGAGGGGATGCCCCTGATCCAGGAGGACGAAGACACCGAGTCGGAGTTTGGCCTGGATGAGTCCCTGTTTGAGCTCACGGAAGAGGAAAAACGAAAGAATCCGGAGCCCCAGTTGTTGCTGCTCCCTTCCGGCGAGATGACCGGCTTTACCCTGCTGATGATCTCCGACGTGCCGGGGCAGCCCGACATCGAGATGGAGATGGTGGGCGACCCGTTGGGGCGCATCAGCTGGCTGGCTGAGCTTGAGGAGGACCCGTGGCAATAAACCGGGTTCGCGGTTTCACCCTGCTGGAAGTGCTGGTGGCGATGACGGTGTTTGCCACCGCCGCCATTGCGGTGATCAACACCGCCAACATTCAGCTTTCCGCCATTCCGATCCTGCGGGAGCGGACCCTGGCCGGCTACGTCGCCAACAACCGGCTGGTGGACGCGCAACTGGAGAGTGCCTTTCCCGATCTGGGCACCCGCAATGGCCGGACCGAGATGGCCGAGCGGCAATGGTACTGGCGTCAGCAGGTGATCAAAGCCTCCGACGAGAACCTGCGACTGATCCGGGTGTCGGTCAGCCTGGATGACCGTTTTGAGGGCATTCTTGCCCAGGTGGAAACCTATGTGGCCAAGCCGGACTGAACGGACGCAGGGCTTTACCCTGCTTGAGATGCTGCTGGCGATCGCCATCTTTGCGGTGATCGGCGTGGCCTCCGCCACCATTTTGCAGCAGGTCACCAAAGTGGATGGCGTCAGCCAGGACGCCCAGGATGACCTTAAGGCGCTGCAACTGGCGATGAACATGATGGAGCGGGATTTTGGCCAGATGATCCCGCGCACCTCGCGCAATCCCGCCACGGAAAACCGTGAAGCCCTGTTCGAGGTGGCGGATAACCTCTATGACTCCGACAGCGAGGGGATGCGGTTCTACCGCCTGGGCTGGCTGAACCCGGAAGGGCGCCTGCCCCGGGGCAGCATTCAGCAAGTGGTGTACCGGATCCAGAACGACACCCTGCAGCGGCTCTATACCCTGTATCCCGACCCGGTGGAGGGGGAGGAAGCCCAGGTGCTGAACCTGCTGGAAGGGGTGATCAGCCTGAAGTTCTCCTTCTATCTGGATGACAAATGGCAGACCAAGGTGGATGGCAGCACCTTTCCCCGGGCGGTGGCGGTCGAGATGGAGACCCTGGAACTGGGGATGATTGAACGCCGCTTCCTGCTGGCCGATGGCTTTGGTGCACCGGACCCGAACGCCGATTCCGGTGATGGCGCCGGCGATGGCGCCGGAAACGGCACGGGCGACGGCTCCGGTAATGGCGACTCCGGCAGCGGCGGTTCCGGAAGTGGCAGTGGCAGCGGTTCCGGCAACGAAGAGGAGGAGCCGTGATGCGACGTTCGCAACGGGGCATGGCCCTGCTCACCGTGTTGCTGGTGCTGGCGGTGATCACCACCCTGGCGGCGGGCATGACCCAGCGCAGCCAGATGTCGGTGCGCCGTACCACCAACCTGGCGGATTACGACCAGGCCTACTGGTACGCGCGCTCCAGTGAAGCCCTGGCCAAGCGGGTGCTGAAGCAGGACTTTGAGGACAGCGACGGCACCACCCACCTGCAGCAGTATTGGGCGACCGCCAACGTGGTCTATCCGGTGGAGCACGGCCAGATTGCCGGCACCATTGATGACCTCCGGGCCTGCTTCAATCTCAACGCACTGAGTCGGGAGCTGACCCAGGAGGAGAAGAACCAGGATCCGTACCAAAAACCCTTGGCGGGTCGGCAGTTTATGGCCATGCTTGAGGCATTGGAGATAGATAACTATTACGCTGAGATGGTGGCCGATCGGGTGCGGGACTTTACCGACGGTGACGACCGCCAGGACGGCACCTTTGGCGCCGAAGACGCCGAGTATCAATCTCGGCCGGTGCCCTACCTTGCCCCCAACCAGTTGATGGCGCATCAGAGTGAACTGCGGGCCGTCCTGGGGGTAAACCAGAATCTGTACCGGGCGTTGCGGGATTACATCTGCGCCATACCCGGAGAAGACAGCCAGCAGCTGAACGTCAACACCCTGCCGGTGGAGCGGGCGGCGATTCTGGTTGGCATGCTGGAGGGCAAACTGAGCCTCAGTGAGGCGGAGAGTGTGCTCCAGGCCCGTCCTGCAGACGGATGGGAAGACATTCAGAAGTTCTGGGACGAGCCCACCATGCAGCGGGTGCAGGTGGACGCTCAGACCAAGTCCACCCTGGTGGTGGACAGCACGTATTTCCGGCTCCGCGGAGCCGCTAAAGTGGAAAACGCGGTGTTTCGATTGGAAAGCATTATGCGACGGGGCGGGGGCGATGGACTGACCGTTCTGACCCGCCAGTATGGAGGCCAACAGTGAGCGAAAGATTGGTGATTCGCCTGGGTGCCCAGGCACAACAACCGATCCCCTGGATCACCTGGTCCGAAGAGCAGCAAACGGTGATCAGTTCCGGTGTGCTGTCCGGGGCAGATGGCCTGGCCAGCTTGTCGGAGCGGGCCGGAGGGCGCCCGGTCGAGGTGCTGGTGGACAGCAGCGCCCTGACCCTGACCGATGTGACGCTGCCCGCCAAGGCGCAGCGTCAGGCGATCAAGGCGCTGCCCTTTATGCTCGAGGACGAGCTGTCAGAAGACGTGGAGAAACTCCACTTTATCACCGGGCCGCGGCACGGCGAACAGCTGACTGTGGTGGTGGTGTCTCACGTCCAACTGCAAACCTGGCTGGGCTGGCTCAGCGAGGCGGGGCTGCCGGTGAAAAAGATGGTGCCGGATGTGCTGGCACTGGCTCTGGTGCCCGATACCGAGTTGTCCCTGTTGCAGCTGGAGCAGCAACTGCTGATCCGCACCGGCGAGGGCAGCGGCATGGTGTTGGAGCCGGACTGGCTTGCCCTGATGGCGGATTCCCTCAAGGGGGAGGGGCGTCCCTGGGCGCTGTTTACCCCGCTGGCCCTGCCGGAAGGGATCGACGCGGCGGAGCAGACGCTGGAGCTGCCGATGCAGGCCCTGGCGCAGGGGTACGTGCGTACCCCCGTTAACCTGCTCACCGGTCCGTACGCCCCGGCCAAGGAGTTGTCCAAGCTGGTGACCACCTGGTCCAAGGTTGGCATCGCCGCCTCCGTGCTGCTGGTGCTGGTGCTGGCCCACCGCGGGCTGTCCTGGTATCAGCTGGAGCAGGAGCGCACCGCGTTGCGGGCGGAAGGCGAGCGGATCTACCGTCAACTGTTTCCGCAGGAGCGCCGGGTGCCCAACCCCCGGGGCCAGCTTGAGGCCAAGGTTCGCGCTCTGGGCGGCGGGGGCAGTAACGGCCAGCTGATGCCGATGATGGCGGGGCTGGAGAGCGCGTTTGCGCAACTGCCTGAAGTGCGGCCGACCGGCATCCGTTTCGACGGCAACCGTTCGGAGATCCGCCTGCAGCTGGTGGGCAAGGATTTTGCCCAGTTCGAGCGTTTCAAAGAGCTGGCCAGCAGCCGTTTTAACGTGGAGTCCGGTGCCATCAATAATGATCAGGACGGCGTCAGCGGCGTCATGACTCTGAGGGCCAAGGGATGAACAAGTATTGGCAACAAGCCCAGCAGTGGTGGAGTGACCGGACGGATCAGGAGCAGCGCCTGCTGACCCTGCTGGCCCCGGTTCTGGTGATTGGCCTGTTTTACTGGCTGATCTGGGCGCCCATCAGCAATGGACTGGATCAGGCCGAGCAGGCGGTCCAGGCAGAACGCGTTACCCTGAACCAGATTAAAGAGAACGCCAGCCGTTACGTCAGCCTGCAACGGGGCAGCGGCAACCGGCCTGGTGGTGGCAACCTGAGCCAGATCGTCAGCCGTACAGCGGCCAGCGCCGGGCTGGTCATTGCCCGGATGCAGCCCCAGGGCGACAACCTGCAACTGTGGCTCGACGACACACAATTTGAGACCCTGATGACCTGGCTGGCAGAGCTGCAGCAGCAAAATGGGGTCAATGTGGAGGCGCTGGACATCACCGCCGCCAATGACCCGGGATTGATTCAGGTGCGGCGCTTGCAGCTGTCGCAACCATAACGGAGGGGCCGTGCGCGTTCTGAAATACACCCTGATTGGGGTGGTTCTGTATTTGTTGTTTTTGGCGGTAAACGTGCCTGCGGCCCTGGTGTGGCAGTGGGCGCCTGTGCCGAAAGGCGTCAGTGCGGCCGGTCTGAGCGGCACCCTGTGGAAGGGCCAGGCGGCGCAGATCAGCGTGGCCGGACGCCAGCTGGAACAGGTCAGTTGGGAGTTGCACCCGGCCCAGTTGCTGACCGGTCAGGCGGGGCTCAGCTTCCGCCTGAATGGCGGCGTTGCCGAGGGGCAGGGCCGACTGAGTTACGGCCTGTCCGGGCTTGAGGTGGACAATCTGAGGTTGTCGGCGCCCCTGCCCTGGCTGTTGGGGAACACCCGCTTGCCGTTCCGGACTCAGGTCTCCGGCAATGCCACGTTGAGCCTGAATGACAGCGCCCAGGGCACCCCTTGGTGTGACCGCCTCAGCGGTCGGGTTCTGGTGGACGGGCTGGACGTGCGCAACCAGTTTGGGCAGTATCCGCTGGGTAACCTGGCGGGCAACCTGAGTTGCGATCAGGGTAACCTGAAGCTGTCGATGGACGAGGCGGAAAACAGCGTCGGCGTTCACGGCGAAGCCCTGCTGCTGGCGGACAACCAGGTGCAGGTCGCGGCCCAGATCAAACCCACGGACAGTCAGCCGGAAGACCTGCGCAAGGCCTTGTCGTTCCTCGGCCAGCCCAACGCGGATGGGGCCTACCCCATCAACTACAACGGCCCCATCCCGGGGCTGTGAGGATGGAATGAGTAAGTCGGTAAAACCGGAAATCCTGGAAGCCCGGGTCGTCGCCCAGAGCCGGCTGTTCACGGTAGAACAACTGGATTTGCGTTTCTCCAATGGCGCCCAGCGTCAATACGAGAGAATGCGGGGCGGCAACCGCGGGGCCGTGATGGTGGTGCCGATGCTGGATCCGGAAACCATGTTGCTGGTTCGGGAATACGCGGCCGGCACCCACAGCTACGAGCTGGGGTTCCCCAAGGGCCTGATCGACCCCGGTGAGGCGATGCTGGATGCCGCCAACCGGGAGTTGCAGGAGGAGATCGGCTACGCAGCCCGGGACCTGACCCACCTGATGCAGGTGTCGTTGGCGCCGGGGTATTTTGCCAGCCGCATGGAGATCCTGTTGGCCCGTGAGCTCTATCCCAGCCGCCTGGTCGGGGATGAGCCAGAACCTCTGGAACTGGTCCCCTGGTCCATTTACGAAGTGGATAAGTTGCTGTCCCAGAAAGACTTTTCAGAATCTCGCTCGATCAGCGCCTTGTTTTTGGCGTTGAAGCAGTTGAAACTTAGTCCATGACTGAGTCTGCGCATTGTTAAGGTGGTACCGTCGTGACTCCCCTGCAAGCTCTGTTGGAACCTGTCATCACCATTGCCCGTGATGCCGGACAACAGATCCGCACCATCTATGAGGCTGGGCAATACCAGTCTTTGACCAAATCGGACAATACGCCAGTGACCTCTGCGGATCTGGCAGCCCACGAGGCGATCATTGCCGCCCTGAGAACCCTGACCCCGAACACGCCCATCCTTTCGGAAGAGGACGCGGAGATCCCGCTCTCCACCCGTCAGCGCTGGACGGAGTACTGGCTGATCGACCCGCTGGATGGCACCCAGGAGTTCATCGCCGGCAGTGGCGAGTTTGCCGTCAACATCGCGCTGGTTCGTGATCACCACCCTGTGCTTGGGGTGATCTACGCGCCCATGAGCGACCTGTGCTACTTTGCCGCCAGAGGGCAGGGTGCCTTCAAGCGCGAGGCCGGAGAGGATAGAGCCATCTTCAGCCGCAATGTGGGCCCTCAGGACACCCTCAAAATTGCCGTCAGCCGTCGTCAGCGCCGCGAAGCGGTGATGTCCCGTCTGGATGAACAGCGTGAATACCTGCTGCTGCCCTTTGGCAGTGCGTCGCTGAAATCCTGCATGGTGGCGGAGGGCCTGGCGGACTGTTATCTGCGGCTGGGGCCGACCGGCGAGTGGGACACCGGCGCGTCCCAGTGCATTGTGGAGGAGGCCGGCGGCAAGATCGTCGACACCTGTTACCAGCCCCTCAGCTACAACCGTCGGGAGAGCCTGGAAAACCCCAACTACATGGTGCTGGGTTGCCAGAGTCTGCCCTGGCCGGAGATCCTGCCTCCCGGCCCGGAGTGTTACTTGCCGGAATAGAAAAAGGCGGGGTTGTCCCCCGCCTTTTTTGTCTTCATGCCCCGCGCTCATCGAGAAACTGGTGCACTGCCTCGGGTGAGCCCCGGAACAGTACCGGCGCCGTCTGCTTCTCAAGCTGATAGCAATACATGGGGTCGTAATAGTGGGTCAGCATCAGGCTGATCCACCCCCGGTGTGATTCCACCTCTCCGCTGCGTTGCTGCTCCGCCAGGGCCTGGCTCATGCGTTGGCGCAGGTCCTGATGCAGGGCGCCGCCAAGTCGTCGCCGGATGCGGTCCAGGCTGCCGAGCAGGTAGTCCTCAAACTGGGCAAAGCCGGTTTCCGCGTCCCGCGCCAGATAGTCCTGCGCCATGGTGGTGACGTAGTCCTTGGTGATCTGTGCGATGCGGGCTTCGTTGTCCACTTCCAGCAGAACCCTCGGGGCCCGGGTCATCGCCTCAAACAGCGTCAGCGGGATCGACTCTCTGCCAATCAGGCGACTCTCATCTTCCAGCAGCAACTGACGGTGCCCTGCGTCCTGATGGCGCATCAGGGCGATCGCCAGGCGGTTCTCAAAGTCGATTTGGCTGGGCTGGCCATCAATGCGCCGGCCAAAGCTGGAGCCTCGGTGGTTGGCGATCCCCTCGAGATCGACGCTGTCGCCCCGGGCGTTGAGAAAATCGGTTTTGCCGCAGCCGGTCATGCCGCCGAGGATCACCAGATCGCCCTGCTGCGCCACCCGGTCGGTCTCGCCGATCAGGTAGCCGCGCATCCCTTTATAGCCGCCCTCAATGTAGGGCCGAAGCACACCGGCTTCCGCCAGCCAGCGCTGGCTCAGCTGCGAGCGCAGCCCGCCACGGAAGCAGTAGAGCAGGGTATCGGGATGGCGGGTGACCTGTTCAAGCCAGGCATCAATCCTCGCCTGCTTAATGGGCCCATGAACCAGCTGATGGCCCAGCGCAATCGCCGCTTCCTGCCCCTCCTCCTTGTAGCGGGTGCCAACGGCTTCCCGTTCGCTGTCGGTCATCAGGGGCAGGTTCAGGGCGTTGGGGAAGGCGCCCTTGTCGAACTCCACCGGCGCCCGCAGATCGATGAGCGGTATGTCGCTCAGCAGCAGACGACGGTACTCGCTCTGGGGGATCACTTCGCTCATAACACGGTCACCAACGGCCCTTCAGCCGGAGCAAACAGTTCACCGATGCACTGGTGTGGCAGGCCGGCGGCTTTCAGGCAGGCCACCACGTCCGCTTCCGATTCCGGGTGTACCGCCACCAGCAATCCGCCGGAGGTCTGCGGGTCACACAGCAGCGCCCGCTGATGGTCTGACACGGGGCCAATGTGCTGGCCGTAGCTGTCAAAGTTGCGGCCGGTGCCGCCGGGGACGCAGCCCTGGGCCAGGTAGTGCTCCACCTTATCCAGACGGGGCAGGGCCTCAAACCGGATGCGGGCGGCCAGGCTGGCCCCCTGACACACTTCGATAAGGTGCCCCGCCAGGCCGAAGCCGGTGACGTCGGTCAGCGCGTTGACGCCGTTGATGCGCGCCAGTGCGGTGGCGATGGTGTTCAACTGACACATGGCGTCGATGGCGATTTGGCTGTCCTCTTCCGCCAGCTTTTTCTGCTTCTGTGCCGTGGTGAGGATGCCGATGCCCAGCGGCTTGGTCAGGTAGAGCTTATCCCCGGCCTTGGCGGTGTCGTTGCGTTTCAGGCGATCCAGTGGCACCTGGCCGGTCACCGCCAGGCCGAAAATCGGCTCCGGGGCGTCAATGCTGTGGCCGCCGGCCAGGAGGATGCCGGCGTCACGACAGGCTGCCCGTCCGCCATCCACCACCTGCTGGGCGATCTCCGGCGCCAGCAGGTTCACCGGCCAGCCCAGAATGGCGATGGCCATCATCGGCGTGCCGCCCATGGCGTAGATGTCGCTGATGGCGTTGGTGGCGGCGATGCGACCGAAGGTGAACGGGTCGTCGACGATGGGCATAAAGAAGTCGGTGGTGCTGATGATCCCGGTGTGCTCATCCAACGCGTACACCGCCGCATCGTCCCGGGAGGCGTTGCCCACCACCAGTCGAGGGTCCGAGAAGGTCGGCAGTTGGCTGGCCAGAATGGTATCCAGCACCTTGGGGCTGATTTTGCAGCCGCAACCGGCGCCGTGGCTGTATTCGGTGAGTTTGATCTGACTCATGGGCACATTCTTAACAACAGAGAAGAGGGCATGATACCTCATGGCGGCGGGGTCTGGATCCTGGCCACAAATTTGAGCGGAAATTCATCACAAATCCGCCCGTTGCCTTGAGCCTGTCAGGCCGTGGCGATAGATTGTGGTGCCAATGACTTCCGCTTCTGCAGTACGGAGAATCCATGCAGTTCAAAACCTTGGGCCTGGCCCTGTGCGCGTTGATGCTGAGCGCATGCAGCGATTCCAGCTCCACCAAGAATTTTACCGGCACCGTCCGATTCGCCACCTTCCACGTCGAGATGGCGTACGACGACAGCCAGGGATACTTCACGCTGCTGGAGCAGACCGGCGACAGCCAGGACCCTCGCCTGGGTAATCTGGCGGCCATTATCCAGCAAACCTACCAGACATCGCAGCCGGACGTGCTGCTGCTGACCGGCTTCTCCACCAGCGTGACCGAGGGTGGGGTGGCGGATGAGACCGCCGTTGCGCAGTTCCAGCAAAACTACCTGGCCAAAGCCCAGGCGGCGGATCTGGAAGGGCTGAGCTACCCCTACCGCTATGTGGCTTCCACCAACTCCGGGCAATTCATCCCTTATGACGTTAATGGCGACGGCAAGCTGGCCCTGCCGCAGGACGCCCAGGGTTATGGCCATTTCCATGGTCAGAACAGTTTTGTGTTGCTGTCCAAGTACCCGCTGGATAGCGACCAGGCCCGTACCTTCCGTCAGTTCAAATGGCGCGACGTGACCGGCGCCAGCAAGCCGAATCTGGATAATGGCGAGGCGATGGACGAACAGGCCTGGCAGGCCCTGAGCGTGATGGACACCAACTTTGTCGACATCGCGATGCGCCTGCCGGATGGCCGCCAGGTCAGTCTGCTGCTGACCCAGTTGACCGATCAGCAGCCCCCGGCCAATGCATTGCGATCCAGCTGGTTGCAGCAGCGCAATGGGGCGCAGCTGGATTTCATCGCCGACTACATCAGTGACCGAAAGGACGGAGACTATCTGGTGGATGACCAGGGCCGTCGGGGCGGCGCCAACCTGGGCCGGCCATTCGTCCTGCTGGGTAACCTCAACAACGACGAAGATCCGTTCCGCCTGACCGTCAGCACCCCCTGGGCCGACACCTACGAGATCAACAGCAGTGCCATCCGTAAGGTGCTGTCCGACAGCTACCTGCTGGGCTCCAATGGCCGCTTCAACACCGACAGCCTGACGCCCACCAGTTTTGGTGCCGAAGAGTACAAGCTGAGCGTGGGCTCCAGCCATATTCACCCGCAGGTGTGGACCAGCCTCAGTGGCATGCGCTTCAGCTACGTGCTGCCCCATAAGGACCTGTACATCTCCGACAGCGGAGTGTTCTGGCCGGCGCTGGGTGAGCCCGGTTTCGAATGGCTGTACCAGGACACCGGCGAGCCGGACCCGAGCCTCAGTTCTCATGAGCGAATGGTATGGGTCGATGTGGATTTTGGTCGCTCAAATTAAGGCCAATCCCTGAAAAAAGGCGCCGGATGGCGCCTTTTTTGTTTCATTTTCCAGCCACTTTGTCGTCCGGACGTCTGGGAAATTCCTTCGCATGTGGATATGGTTAACAAGACCATAACAGGCGCTTAAACGTTGAGTGCCGCCATAATGAGAAGCAACGATGACAAGAAAATACCCTCTGATCCTGGTGGGATTCCTGAGTGCCCTGGCGCTGTCAGGGTGTGGCGACGATAACGACAACGTGGTGGTGGATCCGGATCCGCCGCCGGTCACGCCGGACCCGGACCCGGAACCGAAACCTGAGCTGGTGGTGTTCGCGCCAAACGGGGAACTGGAAGCGCGGATCCGCCGTACGGAGTTCGGTGTTCCGCACATCACCGCCGATAACCTGGAGAGTCTGGCGTTCGGTTCCGGTTACGCGCAGGCGACCGACCACCTCTGCTTGCTGGCGGACGGGTTTATCCGGGCCAACAGTCAGCGTTCCAAGTATTTCGGCCCCCATAAGCGCATCGACTTTGCGACCGGCATGCCGCTGGAGGAGGACAACCAGAACCTGATCAGCGACTTTGGCCATCTGGCACTGGGGGTGCGGGCCTCGGCAGAAGCCAGGTACGACACCCTGCCTGACCGCAGCCGCGCCATGCTCAACGGGTTTGCCCAGGGCTACAACCTCTACCTGGGTGACCTGGCCTCCGGCGCGATTGAAGCCCCGAACCTGCCGTGCGCCGGTCAGCCCTGGGTGCAGCCGGTGGAGGGGGTGGACCTGCTGACCTACCTGTTCTCCATTGCCCACCTGCCGGGCAGCGCCAACTTCTTCGACCTTATCTTTTACGCCAACCCGGGCGAGGGGGATGAGTACCTGCCGGTGCCGGTCGCCCCGATGACCGCCCAGGCCAGAGTCGAGTATGCCGACCTGACCGCCCGGGCCCGTCGCCAGGCGGCGGATCTCACCACGCCGGTGCTGAACGAGATGGACCTGGGCTCCAACGGTTGGGGCCTGGGTGCGGAAGTGACGGAGAACGGCAAGGGGATCGTACTGGGTAATCCCCACTTCCCCCACACCGGTCAACTGCGCTTCTGGCAGTCTCATCTCACCATCCCGGAGCAGATGGACGTGATGGGCGGGTCCCTGGTGGGGATGCCCGGCGCCATCAATATCGGTTTCAACGCCAATCTGGCCTGGACCCACACCTTCTCCACCGCCGAGCATTTCGTGATGTACCAGCTGGCTCTGGCGGAAGGCGATCGGCTGACCTACCTGGTCGATGGCCAGCCCCAGACCATTGACGCCACCCCCCATCAGATCGAGGTGAACATCGGTGGCGGGCAGACTCTGGTGCTGGAGAAGACCCTCTACACCACCGCCAAGGGCCCGATGGTGGAAGCCCCGCCGCAACTGGCGCCCTTTACCTGGAACGATCGCATCGCCTTCTTCGTCCAGGACGCCAACACCGCCAACGTGGACGTGCTGGAGCACTGGCTGTCGATGAACCTGGCCAGCGATCTGGACAGCTTCCAGCAGGCGTTTAAGGACTACGACGGGGTGATCTTCAACAACACCATGTACGCCGATGCCCAGGGCAACGCATTCTACATCGACGACTCCACGGTGCCCCACCTGAGTGAAACCGCCAAAGTGGCCCTGACCTCTGACCGGGTGTTCATCACCCTCAAGGAACAGGCCGGCTTCACCATCCTGCCGGGCTACGACAGCACCTTCGCGTTTGATCAGGCGGTGCCCTACGAGCAGGCGCCCAAGCTGTTGCGCCAGGACTTCGTGCAGAACTCCAACAACTCGTTCTGGTCCACCAACCCGGCCTCCCCCATTGAAGGGATCTCCCCCCTGTACGGGCCGGAGCGGGGTGAGCAGTCTCTGCGCACCCGCATGGGTCTGACCCTGATGCAGGACGCCCGTGGCGACGATGGCAAATTCAACCGCGACGAGGTGGAAACCGCCCTGCTGGGCAACCGTGCCTACCTCGCCGAGCTGGTGCTGCCGGAGCTGCTCGCCCAGTGCGAAGCCCAGGGGGTCACGCCGGTGGTGGTCAATGAGAGCCTGAGCGTCAACGTCGCGCCGGCGTGCGCTGCTCTGGCCCAGTGGGATGGTGCGCAGGATCAGACGGCCATTGCGGGGGCCCTGTTGCGGGAGTTTGGCTACCAGTTCAGCAGCGATCTGCTGGTGGTGCCCTTTGATTACCGCGATCCGGTCAATACGCCCAACACCCTGGTCAGCGATGGTCGTGCCCTGGTGGCGCTGGCGGTGGCCAGTGAGAACCTGACGCAGAACGGCTTTGCCCTGGATGCGACTTTGGGCAGCATGCAGTTCGTCGAAAAGTCCCTGCCTAACGGCGTGGCTTCCGGCCTGCGCTTTCCCTGGGCCGGAGCCAACAACTTTGAGGGTGGCTTCAACGTCTTTGCCTACAGCAACCAGGAGGGGGACGACACGCTCCTGCCGCAGCACGCTTACCCGGCAGCGACAGACGTGGTGAGCGGTCAGCCGATGCGTTCGCGCCTGACCACCGAGGGTTATCACATCCGTTATGGTTCCAGCTGGATGATGGTTGTGGGCTTTGAGGAGGACGGTCCGGTGGCGCGTGGCCTGCTGACCTACTCCGAATCCAACAATGCCGGCTCGCCGCACTGGAACGACCAAACCCGTTACTACTCGGAAAATACCGCGCTGCGACCGCTGCGCTTTACCGAGGAAGCGATCGCCGAGGCGTTGCTGTCTGACCAGACCATTCGCCACCAGCAGTAACGGTGAAGGGGATCAGAAAAGCGGGCTTAGGCCCGCTTTTTTTATGCTGGTGGGTTGAGGGCGGCCAGAACGGCGGTTGGCGCTTCCAGTTGCGGGTAGTGGCCCACGCCGGGCAGCTCGACCACGCGGCCTTTGGGGCAGAGCTGGCGAAAACGTGCCACCAGCGACGGCCCCGAAATGGGATCGGCCAGACCATCGATCAGGGTCAGCGGCTGATGGGCGTGCTGCAGTGCTCCGACCCAGCGGTTGCGATGGATGCGGCGTTCCGCCATGTACTGGATCAGCGACGGGATAACCCGGCGACCCTGTTGGTAACACAACAGCTGCCAGAGGGTATCGAGTTCGGCCTCGTCCGGTGGGGTGTCCCCCCAGATGCGGCGAAGGTTGTCCTGAAAGCGCTGCTGACCCAGTAATCGGGCCAGCAGTGGTCCCAGGGGACCGGCCATCAGCCGCTGGATTGGCAGGGGATGGTGGGCTTCGGGAAACAGCCCGCCATTGAGCAGGGTGACCGTCGTCCAGCTTCGCGTGGTGCTGCCTTCCTGTTCACGGGCCAGCAGCTCCTGAGCCACGGTGTCACCGTAATCGTGGGCCAGAATGGCCGCTTCGGTTATCGCCAGATGCTTCATCAGGTCCAGGATCATCTGGGCCTGCTCCGCGATGCGATAGTGGTGGGGATGGGGTTTGTCGCTGAGGCCAAAGCCGAGCAGGTCGACCGTCAATAACTGGTGATCCCGGGACAGGGTGGGCCAGAGTGCCCACCAGTCCCAGCTGGCGGAGGGAAAACCGTGGATCAGCAGCAGTACCGGCTTACCGGGGTTGGGCTGGAAGCGATAGAACACCGCGTGCTGCTGCCACTGAAACACCTGGCCTGCTGCGCGCCAGTCTTCCAGCGAGGGCGATGCGGCAGGCGTAAGGGTCGGCATCGGTGTTACGCCACCTGAGCGTGCAGATGGGCGCGGAAGGCGTGCCACTGACGCTTCTGATGTTCGAAGGCCTGGCGCAGTTCCGCCAACTGGGCTCGGGCGCTGCGATCCAACTCATGCTTATGAAGCGCCAGCTGACGCTGCTTTTCGCTGTAGTAACGCTGCAGTTCCGCCAGAAGACGATCGTACTCCTCCTCCAGTTTGTTCAGCCACTCGCCCGCGCCATGATGTTCAGCTAACAGGCGTTGGCTGGATTTGAGCTGCATCGCCAGGCGGGCTGACTCGATGCGATCCGCCGGAACCCGGCGCAGGTCATTGGCCAGACCCATGCGGGCCAGCGCCCGGATCAGCCACTTGGTGGGGTCAAAGTGCCACCAACGGATGCCGTTGCGATAGTCGTACTCAAAGGTGTGGTGGAAGTTGTGGTATCCCTCGCCAAAGGTCAGCAGGGCCAGCACGCCGTTATCCCGAGAGCTGTGCTTGTCGCTGAAGGGCTGGCTGCCCCAGATGTGGGCCAGGGAGTTGATGAAGAAGGTGCCGTGATGCACCAGAACCAGGCGCAGCACACCGGCCAGCAGCAGCATGCCGAGGACGTCGCCGCTGAGCCAGCCAATCAGTGCTGGCAGGCCGACATTGGTGGCCAGTACCCATTTGCCATAGTGGTTGTGCTGGTTCATCACGATGGGGTTTTTCTGCAGGTCCCTGACATTATTGTAGAGGTCCGGCGTGACGTGCTGGTACTCGCGCAACATCCAGCCGATGTGGCTGTACCAGAATCCGCGGCCGGCGGAGTAGGGGTCACGCTCATTGTCGTCCACGTGCTTGTGGTGACGGCGGTGATCGGAGCACCAGTGCAGGATGGAGTTCTGCAGCGCCATGGCGCCACCAATGGCAAGCAACCACTGCACCGCCGGGTGGGCACTGTAGGCCTTATGGGACCAGAGGCGATGGTAGCCCGCCGTGATGGAGAGGCCACTCCAGGCCCAGAACAGAAAGGCCACCCAGAGGGCTTCGGTCTGGTAGCCCTGCGAGAATCCGTAGAGGGGCACCAAAACGGCGGCGCCGAGGAACGTGAGGACAAACAGCAGGCTGTTGACCAGGATAAGACGAGGCTTGTTATCGGACATGGGTATTGTTCTATTTTGGCTTACAACTGTTAGCCATTTTCGTCACAACCGAAGAAATTGCAAGCATCTGCAGGGCCAGGATGCGAAAAGGGGTGGAAAGGGGTACTATCTGCCTGTTTTGCCGAATTGGGATAAGAATCATGGGGATCCGAGCCCAGCAGAAAGAGAAGACGCGCCGAGCCCTGGTGGATGCGGCGTTTAACCAACTCAGTGCCGAGCGCAGTTTCTCCAGTCTGAGCCTGCGTGAAGTGGCCCGGGAGGCGGGGATCGCACCGACCTCTTTTTATCGCCACTTCAAGGATATGGAGGAGTTGGGCCTGACCATGGTTGACGAAGGGGGCCTGACCCTGCGGCAACTGATGCGCAAAGGGCGCCAGCGTGCCGCCGAAGGGGGCAGCATCGTGCGTGTCTCCATCGAGACCTTCCTCGAGTTCATCGACAGCAATCCCAACATCTTCCGTCTGTTGCTGCGGGAGCGTTCCGGTACGTCTGCGGCGTTCCGTTCGGCGGTGCAGCGGGAGATTGAGCACTTTATCGCAGAGCTGATCGAGTACCTGCAAGCCACCACGGACCTGGCGCCGGAAGTGGCCCAGGCTCAGGCGGAGGCGATGGTGATCCTGGTGTTCAGTGCCGGCGCCGAAGCGCTGGATATGACACCGAAAAAGCGCAAGGTGCTGGCGGAGCGGCTGGTGTTGCAGCTGCGGATGATCATCAAGGGTGGGGCCGCGCTGTAACGCGGCGTCCACAGCGGCGGTTTAGCCGTTATTCAGCGCAATCAGGTTGCCGGTGCGGAACTTGTCCAGGTTATTGGACTGGCAGCCTTTGGCGTCTTCCCGTCCCAGCGGACAGGGGGAGAGGGCATCAAAGTAACGGCTATTGATGCACAACTTGCCTTTGTCCCGTTTGAGCAAGCCCTGTTTCTTAATCTCACCCAGCATCAGGTCCAGTTTGATCACACTGATGTGAAGGATCTCCGCCATCTCCTGGCGGGTGAGTTTCATCTCAACGGTCAGCCACGGCGTTGAAAAGTCACAGCCCTGCACCACGAGGGTGTCAAACAGGAACTTGTGCAGCTTGTCCTCCGGGGTGGAGGTCAGGAGAAAGATCGCCAGCGTGGTCTGCCGTTCGGTGTAGTAGGCCGCGTCCATGGTGAAGCGGGCAAACAGCTGAGGGCTGACATCAATAAGCGCACGGACGTGCACTTTATCCACCACGATAATTTCGCTGTCGCGCGCTGCGACGATGCCTTTGCAGCAGGTGCAGCCATCATCATAAAGCAGGTGGTAATCGGCCAGTCTGTTGGGAATAAGAATATTGATGAACTTGGGTTTAGAGTAATTATTCGTACGCTTGGTATAAAAAAGAAGCCCATCATTCAAAAAGATAAAGGCATTCAGCAGAGCGTGTTTGGTAATGGCTTCTCCCTTTTTTAATTGTTTTCTGACGCCATGATTAAGGAAAAAACTGTAGATGTTTTGGTCGACTTTTCCCGGGTAAAATATCGTGGCTTTCTCTCTCATCTCCTGGCTTAGTGATACTGCTCGAATCATCATCCATTTCCCAAGGGTTATTGCCTTTTGCCAGGCATTTTTCGGCTGCTCCTGCAGTGCTCACTCAGCTCGGGTACGGTGCCGTCCTGCGGCGTGACGCGGTGTCCGGGCTGCAGTGAAATCAAAATCGAACTGGGCCAGTATAGGAAGAGCACACCCTTAGATTCTGTTAGCCCCATCACATTTAAATTTTGGACCTTTATATTGGTATGAAGGTCACCCCCTCCTCACTTTGTTGCAATAGCAATCAACTGAAATTCGTCCATTTCTGTCAGTTGGAGCCTACAGAAAATATCAGCCTGTATCGTGGTTGTAATTTTTCGCCTTCGGCCTGATTTAACTGGGTTTTTTTACCAGAACATGGAATGGATTCAGCCTGTAATGCCGTGTCATGGAATGCCTGTAATTACAGGGTCTTGTGACGGAATGCGCGGCGGTTCCCGGCGGGTTGGAACGCGTCACAGCATTCCATGCAGGAAGCGCCTGAGAACAAAAGGACAACATCGGATGAGACTACCCACGATTGTCACCTTGCTGATTGGCTTGACCGTTGGCGGTGCTGCCCAGGCGGCGCCATCCTGGGCGTCGCTGACGCCCGATGCGCTGGAGCAGCAGCTGGTGGAGAAGTTCGAAGCGGGGCGTTACTCCCCGAAGGGGGCGGACAGCTGTCTGGTCTGCCACAAGAAAAACCCCCGGGTGATGGCCATTTTCGATTCGCCCCACGGCGCCATCAGCCACAGTCGATCTCCCATGGCGGGGTTGCAGTGCGAAGCCTGCCACGGCCCCATGGGACAGCATAATCGCGGCGGCAAGGAGCCCATGATCCAGTTCGGTGCAGCCAGCACATTGCCGGCCAGCAGTCAGAACAGTGTCTGCCTCGGCTGTCATGAGGGGGCGCCGGCGCATGACTGGCAGGGCGGCCTTCACCAACTGGAGGCGCTGAGCTGTACCGACTGTCACCAGATCCATGCCGCCAACGATCCGGTCCAACTTGCCGGACAGCGCGATGCGGTGTGTGTGGCCTGTCACAGCAAAGTGGGGGCCGATCTCAATAAGCGCACTGCCCACCCCCTGAAGTGGAGCGACATGGGCTGCACCGACTGCCACAACCCCCACGGCGGCACCAACGAATCCGCTTTATTGACGGCCACCAAAAACGACACCTGCTATCGCTGCCATGCCGAAAAACGCGGTCCGGTGCTGTGGGAGCACGCGCCGGTGACGGAGGATTGTGGCACTTGTCATACCCCGCACGGCAGCGTCAACGAAGGGATGCTGAGCCAGCGCGTGCCCCAGCTCTGTCAGCAGTGCCATGCCGACGATGGCCACGCTGGCCGGGTGGTGGCTCAACCCGGTGTGGATGCCTTTGGCGGCGGACGCAGTTGCCTGAATTGCCATAGCCAGATCCATGGGTCGAATCACCCCGCTGGCCGAACACTCAGTCGCTAATAAGGAGGTTGCTATGAGGTTGACAGTCAACCTGGTCACCCTGGGTTTGTTGGGGGTAAGCGGCCCCCTGTGGGCGGCCAACTTTTCGGTGAATCACGCCAATTTGAAACAGGTCGATCTGAGCGCGTACCAGTGTCAGCGCTGCAGCGGGAGCCAGATTGGCACCGGCAGCGTCACGGTGAGTGGCGGGTGGACCGATGCAGACGACCCGAAGGCGGGCAACCGGCTTGGACGCCCGGACCAGGGAGCCCTGGCCGCCCTGGATGCCAATCTGCAGGTGAATGGGGACCGTGGCCCGAGTGTGGCGTTTGCGGCCAACGATCTGGGAATGGACAACGGCTCGGCAAGCCTGAACCTGCAGCAGCGCGAACGTTACCAGGCAATGCTCGGTTACCAAAAGTGGACCCGTTACGACGCCGAACCGCTGATGATGCAGCGGGAACGCATGGCGGGCTCACTGGACTGGGCGCTGTCGGAGAGCGTGTCGGCGTTGCTGGACTACCGTCGCGAGCAAAAAGAGGGGCTGCAGCACGCCAGCCTGTTGGCGGCAACACCGATGAACGTCGCGCTGCCGGTGGACAGCAACACCAGTCAGGTGCGCGCGGTGCTGGATGCGGTCGGTGCGCGCTGGAACAGCCAGCTCAGCTACCACGGCAGCCTGTATCGCAACCAGGTCGGGGACGTATCGACCTCCTATCAATCCGGCCTTTACGCCAGTGCGCCGGACAATGACGCGCACCAGGTGGCGTGGCAGGGACAGTACCGCCTGAATCGGACGACCTGGCACGGCCGCGCGGCGGTCGGGCGGTTGATTCAGGACGATGCGCTGATTCCTGCCCCCGGTAATCCCATCGTCAGCTGGGATGGCCAGGTCGATACCCTGGAAGCGCGGCTGGGCTTCATTCATTCCGCGGGTTCACGTTGGCGCGTCAATGGTCAGGTGGACTATCGGGATCGCGACAACAAGAGCTCAGTCTGGCCCTTTGCCCAGCCCGGGATCAGCTGGCAGAACGGCGCATTCCGGGAGAACCAACCGCTGGATCTGACCCGCACCAACGTCAAGCTGCAGAGTCGCTACCGTCTCAGTTCCCGTTACCGTCTTTCCGGCGGCTACGACGCCGAACGGGCTGAGCGCAACCACGGGGACAGGGAACGGACAGAGGAACACGCCCTGTGGGCCCGCCTGTCGATTCAGGCGCTGGAGCAGCTTGATATGGCACTGAAAGGCCAGTTTGAGACCCGCACCGGCTCCGAGTATCGGTACGACGCGTTGGCGAAACCGACCGCCTCGCCCCTGCTGCGTAAGTACTACCTGGCGGACCGGGATCGTCTGGCCGCCGAATGGCGGGTGAGCCACTCGCCCGCGGACTGGGTCTCTGTCGTGCTGACCGGGCAGTTTGCCCAGGATGAGTACGATGACACCCTGCTGGGTCTGAGCGAGGCCCGGGAGTACGGTTATGACCTGAATCTCGCCATGACTCTGGGCGAAGGCGTGCAGTGGTATGGCCTGGCCGGCCAGCAGTGGATCGACTCCCGGATGCGGGGTGGTGCCGATGGGACAGTGCTGACCGATGTGGAGGATGGCTTCATCAATCTGGGAACCGGCCTCAGTTACGACCGACTGCTGGAAGGCCGGTTGCGCCTTGCTGTCGATTATCTGTTTGCCAACTCCGATGGCGACACCCGGGTGGCCAGCAACGACTACGGCGATTACTACGCCTTCAGCCATAACCTGGATGGCTCCGCCCGCTACGCCCTCACTGAGCGGCTCAGCCTGGGCCTGACCTACCGATTTGAACGCTACTTCGATACCGATTACGCCAGCGCAGGCATCAACGCCATCCCGGGGCTGGTCACACTCGGTTCGCTGCAACACAACTACAACGCCCATCGACTGATGCTGAGCGTGAGCTACCGGCTGCCTTAAAGAAGGGGAACAAAGGATGGAACGGAGAAATTTCTTAAAAATGAGCGCGGCACTGAGCGCCGCTGCCACGGTGACGGCCTGCGACAGCAGCGCCAAAAAACCGGTGACGGTGGAGCCGGAAAATCCGCCGCCGGTGGATGGGGAAACGCTGAACTGGTCCGCGTGCCTGGTGAACTGCGGCTCCAACTGCCCGATCAAGGTGTTCAGCCGGGATGGGGTGATCACCCGCATCGAGACGGATCATGAAACCACGGATGAGTACGGGGTTAACCATCAGGTGCGTGCCTGTCCCCGGGGGCGCTCGCTGCGCCAGCGTACCTATGCCACCGACCGCTTGCGGACACCGATGAAGCGGGTTGGCAAGCGCGGCTCGGGTGAGTTTGTGGCCATCAGCTGGGAGCAGGCCTACGCCGAAGTCGGGGCCAAGCTCAAAGCGATCGGGGAAACCTACGGGCCGGAAGCGATCTACATGCATTACGGTACCGGCGCGTATTACGGCTTTTCCTCAAACGTCGCCACCTGGGGGCGCCTGCTGAACCTCAATGGCGGTTTCCTGGATCACCACTGGGATTACTCCTGGGCGGGGATCTATGCGGCCTGCATGGCCACTTACGGGGATCAGTGGGACAGCCTGGTGGGCAGCAGCCTGAGTGACATCCCGAATTCCGACCTGTTTGTCGGCTTTGGGTTCAACCCCAACGAGATCCGCATGAGCGGGAGTGGCGAAGGCTACGACTTCGTCAAAGCCCTGGAAGAGAACCAGAAGGGCATCAAGGTCTGGATGGTGGAGCCGCGTTATACCGACTCCATGCGGGGTAATGAAGATGAATGGCTGGCGGTACGTCCGGGGACGGATGCGGCCCTGGTGGAAGCGGTGATTCACGAGATGATCGCTTCCGGCTGGGTTGAGCAGAACGCCAAACCTTTCCTCGACAAGTACGTGGTGGGTTACGACCGGGCCTCGCTGGAAGCCTGCCAGCAGAAAGTGGCGCAGGATGCGGACCCGTTCATCGCCTCTCATGCGCAATACGTCGATCCGGATCAGAACTACCACGACTACATCATGGGCCAGGGCCGCTTTGCCGCTGAAGGGGCGAAAACCCCGGCCTGGGCCGCCGCCATCTGTGGCGTGCCGGAGGGCCGCATCAAGCAACTGGCCGAGGCCATCATGGCCGCAGAAGCGCCCTACATTACCGCCGGCGCCGGCATCAGCCGCCACGCCAATGGCGACCAGGCCACCCGTGCGGTGTACACCCTGGCGATGATGACCGGCAAGATTGGACAGCCCGGGGTAAACAGCGGCGCCATGCCCCTGAGCTACGGCTTCGGGGTGGCCGGGATGCCGACAGGAAGCAACCCGGTGGATGTCACCATTCCGGTCTTTACCTGGTCGGAAGCGGTGGTTCGTGGGGAAACCTTTACCGGCACCAATCGGGGCGTTCGCTTCAAGGCCAGCGGTACCCAGGAGCGCGTGGACAACAACCCGGCCAAACTCAGCAGCAACATCAAAGCGATCATCAACTGCGCCGGCAATGCACTGATCAACCAGCACTCCGACAGCAACGGCACCGCAGAGATCCTTCAGGATGAGTCGCTGTGCGAGTTGATCGTGGTCAGTGACTGCTGGATGACCCCTTCGGCCAAGTTCGCCGATTACCTGCTGCCGGACAGCACCTGGCTGGAGAGCGACGACTACGCCAGCGACAGCTACGCGTCCGGGCAGATGGCCTACGCCACCTTTATGAGCACCTCGCTGCAGCCCCTGGGCGAATCGCAATCCATGTACGACATCTGCGCCGGCATTGCCGAAGCCATGGGCGTCGGTGAGGCCTTTACCGAAGGCTTAACGGGCAAACAGTGGTGCGAAAAGCTGTATCAGGAAACCAAGGCGATGCACCCCGATGTGACGATGCCGGACAGCTATGAAGAAGCGCAGAGCGTCGGCGTCTTCCGCAAGTACATGCCGGCGCCCTTTGTGGCCTACCAGGACTACATTCAGGACCCCGAGGCGAACCCGCGTCCCACCATTTCCGGCAAGTTTGAGATTTTCTCCCTGTCTCTGGCACGCAAGGCGGCCACCTGGGAGTTGCCGGAAGGCGACCGGATCACGCCGCTGCCCCAATACGTGGTGACCTGGGAAGGATACGAGGACCAGGAGGCTATCGATGCGGGCTTTCCGCTGCAGCTGTGTGGCTATCACACCAAAGGACGCACCCACTCCAGCTTCCACAATGTGGCCTGGCTGCGGGAAGCGGTCGAGGACGCGGTGTGGATGAACCCGCTGGATGCTGCCGAGCGGGGCATTGCTGACGGCGATAAGGTGTACGTCTACAACGACCGTGGAACCATTGAACTCCCCGTCCGACTGACACCGCGGGTGACCCCCGGAGTGTGCTCCCTCGGTCAGGGGGCCTGGTACCAGCCGGACCCCAGCGGTCGGGTAGGGCCATCCGGTCACGTTGTGGACATTGGCGGCTGCATCAACACGCTGACCAAGTTCCACCCGTCACCCGTGACCAAAGGCAATCCACAGCACACCAACCGGGTGCAGGTTCAGAAGGTTTAAGGGGAACGGAAGATGAGCAACGACACTCAATATGGATTTTACTTCGACAGCAGCAAATGCACGGGCTGCAAAACCTGCCACATCGCCTGCAAAGACCGGATGGTGGGGCTGACCCGAAGTAAAGATGATGTGGCGAATGCCGGCGTGGCGGACCTGCCCGGGATGCTGTGGCGTCGGGTGTACGAGTATGGTGGTGGTGCCTGGTCACAAAACGGTGACAACAGCTACAACCAGGACGTGTTTGCCTACTACGCGTCTTTGGGGTGCAACCACTGCTCCGAGCCGGTGTGCGTCAAAGCCTGCCCTACCGGTGCGATGCACAAGCGCCAGCAAGATGGCCTGGTGCTGGTGGAGGAGTCCCTGTGCATCGGCTGCCAGAGCTGCTCACGGGCTTGCCCCTACGATGCGCCCCAGATTGACGCGGCGCGTAAGGTGATGACCAAGTGCGATGGCTGTCTGGACCGGCTGGAGCAGGGCAAAAAACCCATCTGTGTCGAAGGCTGCCCGCTGCGGGCCCTGGATTTCGACACCATGGAAAACCTGCGCGCCCGCTATGGTGACGGGGATGGGCACTTTGCGCCGCTGCCTTCGGCCTCCATCACGCACCCGAACCTGATCGTCAAAGCGCCGAGACGGGCGCAGGCGAGCGGCTCCGCCGCAGGACGGATCCTGAACGTTCGAGAGGTTTAATGGCAGAGCCCGGGGGGGCCGCTTAACGCGGCCCCCCGTTATCCACCAGAAGAGGTAAGCATGAGGTTGGAAACGGAACAGCTTGAAGTGATGGAAGCGGTGGCGCACCTCTTTCATTCTGTGCTGATGAACGGGCCGGAGCCGGAGGCGATTGCGCTGTTACAACAACAGGGTGTGGTCGAGCAGTGGCCGGATTTCGGCAACACCGGCCGCCGCACTGAGACGGGGTTGCAACTGCTGGCGGACTTTATGGCCTCGTGGGACGGCAGCGACGCCGCGATGGTGGCGTTGAAGCTGGATTTTGGCCGCCTGTTTCTCGGGCCGGGGGAGCCAGTGGCTCCGCCCTGGGGGTCGGTCTACCTGGATGCGGCTCAACTGCTCAACAGCGAATCGACAATGGCGTTTGCCCATTTCCTGCGGCGCAACGGCATCCGCATTGACCAGAAAACCAATGAGCCGCTGGACCATATCGGCACCCAGTTCGCCGTGCTGTCATTCCTGTTGCAGCAACAGGGGGCGCAGCCGAGTGCGACGGGAGTGGATTCGCTGAGCAGGCGCTTCCTGACCGAGCATATGCTGCCCTGGGCAGACCGCTGTCTGGAGCTGGCTGAAGGACATGCCCAGACGGGCTACTACCGGGGATTGGCCATCCTGGCACGGGAGTACCTGCTGACCCTTCGGCGGGCGTTCGACATTCACTGCGTTGCGGTTCCGCTGTTTCGCTAGGGGGGCGGGGTGTCTTTTATTCGTTCGGTTGGGGACCAATGGCATAAGGCGCAGCTGGCGAATCGACTGCTGCTGACCCTGGCGCCGTCAGAGCGGCTGGCCAGCCTGTGCACCGGAGCAACGGACCTGAACAGCCTCAGTCACCTGATGGCGGCGCTGGTGTTTCATGATGGTCGTCCAGCCTGGCTGCATACCGACATCGGCCGTGCGGAGACCCCGTTAACCGCCAAAGAGCTGCTGAACTGCCTGCTGCTCAGCTGCCAACTGTTGTGCGTTCGCGCCGTGGGCGACGCGGAACTGCGTCAGTCCGAGCAGCTGATCGTGTCCCTGGCGGAAACCTGGGTGAAGGCACAGGAGCGCAATGAAGCACTGGATGACGGCGACCGGCGGAGTTGTGCGGCCATTGCGGGGCTGGCGGAGCGAATACGGGACAAGCAACTGGAAGCGCGTTACCGCTATCGGAACATGACCGGATAACCGGAAAACGGGCCGCTGAATGCGGCCCGAACGGATTCTTGATGCGCTCCAGCAGCACCCGGTCTGGGTGCAGGACACACTCAAAAGGTGCGCATCACACTTTGCTGCCAGAATTGATTTGCCAACTGAGCTTGTTTGACGGCCAGTCGTGACACTTCCTGCCCCTCGTGAGCTGCGATTTCCGTCTGTTTCAGGCTGCTTTTGGCCAGTTCACTGATGGTGTGAATTGCGCGGCTGATATCCTCAGTGACGATACGCTGTTGGCTCATGGCGGCAGCGATGGCGTCGCTCATGCTGTTGATGGCCACTACATCGTCGCGCAGCAACTCAAACGCTTTGTCGGCTTCCCGGGTTAGGGCAACGGTCTCCTGCGCCGCTTGTTGGCCTTGTCGCATGGCCTCGCTGGCGTTTCGGCTGGAACTCTGGAACTGGGCCACAATGGCTTCGATCTGGGTTGTTGATTCGGCCGTACGTTTCGAGAGGTTGCGGACTTCGTCAGCGACCACGGCGAAGCCCCGTCCTGATTCGCCAGCCCTCGCTGCTTCTATGGCCGCATTCAACGCCAGCAGATTGGTCTGATCGGCAATTTCCCGGATCACATCCAGCACCTTGGCGATGGCCTGACTGTCGCGCTCAATGGTCGCGACTTCGTCGGCAATCCAGGCTACGTCTTGACTGAGTGATTCGATGGAGCTGGTCACCTGAACCAACACTTGTTGCCCGTCATTGGCGATCTTCTGGCTGCGGGCCAGTGATTGGGCCACTTGCTCAGTATTGGCCGCCACTTCTGCGAAACTGGTGCTCATCTCTTCTACCGCTGCGGCCGCTTCGGTCGTTTGTTGATGCTGGCGTTCCGCCCGATCATGAGTTTGAACAATCGTGTCCTTCAAGCTTTGACCTTTGGTGCGCAGCGATTCAGCACTGTCGGCCATACGTCCCACTGCGCCGCCAGTCTCACTAAGGAGAAACTGCAGGGCCACTTCAATTTGGCCCAGTTCATCGTTGCGGCCGGTGTAGACTCCCTGAGCCAGCGGATCTTCGATGATGGATTGAGCCCTTTGGGTTAATTGCTTTAAGGGGCGCAGACTGGTGTGAAGTAGCACGGCGGCCAGCAACATACCGCCAGGGATTGCCACCAGTGGCTGCCAGGTGGCCAGCAGTCCGGTCACACCGATTGCCAACATCATCAGCCACATCAGGCGGGCACAAAATCCGATACGGGCAGGCCGAATGCAGGATGGTGTCTTTCCCTGGTTGAGGGCGCGATAGATCCGTTCGGCGTTTTCTATCTGATCCTGACCAGGACGACGCCTGACCGACTGGTACTCGTGCACTTTGCCATCTTCCATCACGGGAGAGACATAGGCATTAACCCAATAGTGGTCGCCGGATTGAGTACGGTTTTTGACCAGACCCAGCCAGCTTTGGCCGGAGCGGACTCGCTTCCATAGTGCAGCAAAAGCGGCTGGAGGCATGTCAGGGTGACGTACGGTATTATGAGGTTGGCCCTTCAGCGTGTTGAGTTCAAACTCTGAAATGCTGCAAAAGTCCTGATTGGCATACTTGATGTTGCCCTTTAAATCGGTGGTGGAAAGCAGAATAGTATCGTTGGGGTATTGCTTTTCTTGTCCGGTAATGGGTTGATTATTTCTCATGCCTTGTTGCTTCCCTTACGGTCACAGCTCCTTTTTGCCTCACTGAGTGGGCGAATGATTTTACTGGCATGGCAGAGGCATTGAAAGGGATTGTTGCGAGGAGGGTATTCTGACACCGTAAAGCGCGGACACT
>CAZWED010000003.1:0-27127 GCA_964632645.1 uncultured Ferrimonas sp.
GGGGGTGGCGGTCATGATCAGCTGATGAGGATAGCAGCCATCCTTCAGCCCCTTCTCCCGCAGGGTCAGGCGCTGATGCACACCAAATCGGTGCTGCTCGTCCACGATCACCAGCGCCAGATGGTGAAACGCCACCTGGCTCTGGAAAATGGCGTGGGTGCCCACCACCATCTTGGCTTCGCCACTGGCGATCTGGCCGAGGGTGGTTTCCCGGGCCTTGCCCTTCAGCTTGCCGGCCAGCCAGGCCACCGGCAGGCCCAAGGGTTCAAACCAGCGGGCAAAGGCGACGGCGTGCTGCTCTGCCAGCAGTTCCGTCGGCGCCATCAGGGCCACCTGGTAGCCCTGAGAAATGGCGTGCAATGCGGCCAGGGCCGCCACCAGGGTTTTGCCGGAGCCCACGTCACCCTGTACCAGCCGCATCATCGGCTCCGGTCGGGCGAGGTCGGCGCCAATCTCGTTCACCACCCGTTGTTGCGCACCGGTGGGGCGGAAGGGCAGTGCCGAGAGAAAACGGTCAAGCAGGGCGGGGTCGGCCTGCAGCGGCAGGGCCCGATGGGCGCCGGAATCGGCCCGCAGCTTCAGCATCGACAGGTTTTGTGCCAGCAGTTCCTCCAGCACCAGGCGCTGTTGCGCCGGGTGTTGGCCCGCCTCCAGTTGCGTCAGGCTGGCGTCCGGCGGGGGCCGGTGCAAAAAGTGGAGGGCATCGGAGAGCGGCAGCTGGTGTGGGTACAACCCCTCGGGCAGCAGCTCTGGCAGCGGATGGTGATGGAGCAGCGACAGCGCTTCGTCCGTCAGTTTGCGCAGGTTGGCCTGCTTGAGTCCCTCGGTGGTGGGGTAGACCGGAGTGAGTGTCTCCTCCAGCAGGGGATGGGTGTGCTCACCAAGGACGTGATACTCGGGGTGCACCATCTCGATGCTGCGCATGCCGGCCCGGGCTTCGCCAAAGGCGCGCACCCGCGCACCGGTGGCAAAACTCTCTTTCTGGGCCAGGGCAAAGTTGAAGAAGTGGAGACTGACGGTGCCGCTGCCGTCGGCGAGCTTGACCGTCATGCGGCGACGGCGGCCATAGCTGACGTGGGCGGAGATCACCTCACCCTCAATGGTGGCGTGCTGGCCCGGGTTCAGTGCCGCAATGGGCCAGACCCGGGTCCGGTCTTCGTAACGCAGCGGCAGGTGAAGCAGCAGATCGCCAACACTGCGCACCCCCAGGCGGAGCAGTTTCTCCGCCAGTTTGTCCCCCACGCCTTTCAGGCTGGTGACGGGCAGGGTATTGAGCTTGTCCACCGAAGCCGGTGTGGAAGTGGTCACGGGCGGCGATCCGAAAATACTGTAAATATGATCAGATAATAGCAGCCCGCGCCTGTGGGATCAGCCCCTTAGAGTTCCACTTCCCAGAGCACCTTGTTGCCCTTGAGCATGGCAACCCGTTCACCGAAGCGTTGCTCCAGTACGTGGCGCTTGATCTTGAGGGTGGGGGTCAGCACTTCGTTCTCCACATCCCAGGGCTCATCCACCACCAGAACGCCGCCGAGGGTGGCGTGGCTTTCCATCTGGCTGGAGACCAGCTCAGCGGTGTCGGCCAGCGCCTGGCGCACCTGGTCACGCGGCATCAGGCTGGCGCCTTCGGACAGTTGCACCAGCGCAACCGGATAGGGCAGGCCGGAGCCGATCACGCACACCAGCTCGATGTGGTTGTTCTGGGCCAGTTTGCGCTCCAGCGGCACCGGTGCGACGAACTTGCCTTTGGCGGTCTTGAAGTTGTCCTTCACCCGGCCGGTGATGGTGACAAACTGCTCGTCGTCGATGGTGGCCTGGTCACCAGTGCGGAAGAAGCCGTCTTCGGTAAAGGCCTCGGCGGTGGCTTCCGGATTTTTGTAGTACTCACGGAACAGGCCGGGGCTCTTGAACAGCAGCTCGTTGTCGGCACCGATCTTCACTTCACACTCACTGCCGGGTTTGCCGACGGTGCCGATCTTATCGGGGCGGAAGGGGAAGTTGAGGGTGGCGTAGGCGCCGTTTTCGGTCATCCCCCAGGCCTCGGTAATGTCCATGCCGATGCGGCGGTACCAGTGCAGCAGCGCCGGAGAAACCGGAGCGGAACCGCAACCCAGCACTTTGGCGGCGTTCAGGCCCAGCTGGATGCGGATCTTGCGGGCCACCAGGCGGCCAATCAGCGGCAGCTTGAGCAGCAGGTTGAGCTTGGGTTCGCCCACCTTGTCGATGATGTTTTTCTGGAACAGGGTCCAGAGTCGGGGCACGGAGAGGAAGAAGGTGGGCTGGGCCACTTTGACGTCTTCGACAAAGCTGTCCAGTGCCTCGACAAAGTACACGGTGCCACCGCAGTAAAACACCGTGCCCTCGATGTATACGCGCTCGGTGATGTGGGCCAGCGGCAGATAGGAGACCACCCGGTCCTGGGTGTTGGCGCCCAGGTGATTGGCCACGGCCGTGCCGGCCCAGGAGTAAGCCCGGTAGGTGACCACCGCGCCCTTGGGGTTACCGGTGCTGCCGGAGGTGTAGATGATGGTCATCACGTCATCCAGCTCGGGGCGGGCGTCATCCAGCGGGTCGGTCATCTCCAGCAACTGGTGCCATTGGTACTGCACCGGCAGGCTCGGGTAGCTCATGTCGAAGCGCAGCAGGTCCTGGCTGATGGCATCGGCCTGCAGCTCCGGATTGTCCAGCTTGCCGATGAAGATCGCTTTCGCTTCGGAGTGCTGAAGCACGTAGCGGATGGTGTCGGCATTGGCGGTGGGGTAGATGGGGATGCTGATGAAGCCCCCGGCCTGCAACGCCAGATCGGTGATGAACCACTGGGCGCAGTTTTTCGACAGGATCGCCACCTTATCGCCCCGCTTCAGGCCCAACTGGCGCAAGGCTCCCGCCAGCCGATAGGCGGCTTCGCGAGTCTGGGCCCAGGTCAGGTCATGGAGTTGGCGCTCCCGGGGTTGGCGCAGGAACACGGTTTCTCCCTGGACCGCGCACCAGTGATCCAACATCTGAAGAGGGGTTTGTAAGGTCATACTGGCATCCTTTGCTGATTGGCTTGTTATCGTCTGTTGTTATTGGCCGGTTCCCGGCACGGTTATGCCTTTTAGTATGGCGACAGGCGACGGGAATGGCGTAGCAAAAACGGGTCTAACCAGTAGATAAACTAACGGTTTATTTACAAACTTGGTAGCGAAATGGCGGGGAAGAAGAGAAAAGAAAACGGCTCCTGAGAGCCGTTGTATTCGTATTCAGTCGTCGAGGTGTTGCCAGGCGGACTTGTTCATCTGCACCTTCTGCCACCACTCGTCGGACGCCTCAATCTGCCCCTCGTCATCGATGTAAGGGTAGGGCAGACCTTTCTGCCGGCAGATTTTGGCAAAGATGGGATGCCCCCCTTCAAACAGCAGGCGCTGGCACTCCGCCTCGTCCAGCCGACGCTCGCCGTACATGCCTGCCGCCTGGCGTTGGCGCTGGGCTTCATACAGCAGCAAGGCGGTGGCTACCGACACGTTGAGCGATTGCACCATGCCCACCATCGGCACGATCACGTCCTGGTCTGCCAGCGCCAGCGCTTCGGGGCTGATGCCGGTTTTCTCCTGGCCCATCAGGATCGCCGTCGGACGGGTGTAGTCGATCTCGCGAAAATCCACCGCGGTGTCGGAGAGGTGGGTCGCGATGATCTGCATCCCCTGTTGCCGCATGAGCGAAACGGCATCTTCGATGGATCGGTGGGTGTTGACCTTAACCCACTGCTGGCTGCCGGTGGCGGTACCGCCGCGAAGGCGCATGGAGTTACCGGGCCAGACGGCGTGCACTTCGTGGATGCCGATGGCGTCGGCGGTGCGGACCATTGCGGAGAGGTTATGGGGTTTGTGCACCTGTTCCATGCAGATGGTCAGGTCCGGCTGACGCATGTCCAGCATGGCGTTGATCCGGGCGAGGCGTTCTGGGCTCATGGGCATACCTTTGGTTAGCAAACGAGGGCCAATGGCCCTCGAATAAGATAGCGTGTCGTGGCAGCGATCAGCTGCGGGCGCGTGCCGCCTTCAGGACTTCCGGCATGACCCGGATCTTGCGCAGTACGTTGGCCAGGTGGACCCGGTTCTGCACCGTCAGCGTCAGGTTGATCACGTAGATGCGGCCATCCTTCTCATCGGTATTGAGGTTGTGGATGTTGGCGTCCGCACCGGCGATGATGGAGGTCAGTTTGGCCAGCGCCCCCTGGTGATTGACGATCTCGATGCGCAGGCCGGTCACGTACTCGGCGCCCGGTTCGTCGGTCCATTCAACCGGCAGGAACTTCTCCGCTTCCTGTTCCAGGTTACGGCGGATATTGCGGCAGCTGTCGATGTGCACCACCAGGCCTTTACCCGGGCTGACGTGGGCCACAACGTCGTCACCGGGAATTGGACGACAGCACTTGGCGAAGGAAACCAGCATCCCCTCTGCGCCCTTGATGGCCAGTTTGCTGTCGGCATTCTGAGGTTGTGCGGCGCCGTCGCCCCGCAGGCGCTGGGCCACCACCAGGCTCATCACATCCCCCAGGCCGATGGCGGCCAGCATGTCGTCCAGGCTGTCGTAGCGGGATTCGCGGATCACCTGCTTGATCTGGGTTTCCGGGATGTCTGACAGATTGAGGTCGCCAAGGGCGTGGTTCAGCAGGCGCTTGCCGAGGGCGATCGATTCCGTCTGTTCCAGATTCTTCAGCACCTGGCGGATCTTGGTGCGCGCCTTGGCGGTCACCACAAAGTTCAGCCAGGCCGCATTGGGACGGGCGCCGGGGGCGGTGATGATTTCGACGGTCTGGCCGGACGCCAGCGGCATGCTCAATGGGTAGGCCTGACGGTTGACGCGGGCGCCGACGCAGCTGTTGCCGATGTCGGTATGCACAGCAAAGGCAAAGTCCACGGCGGTCGCGCCCAACGGCAGTTCCAGGATCTTGCCGGTGGGGGTAAAGACGTAGATCTCATCGGGGAAGAGATCGGATTTCACGCTTTCAATGAATTCGAACGAGTTGCCGGCGCTTTGCTGAAGCTCCAGCAAGCTCTGCATCCACTTACGGGCCCGCACCTGGGTGGTGGTGGCTTCCAGCTCGCCGTTGTTCTTGTAGAGCCAGTGGGCGGCAACCCCCTTGTCGGCCATCTGGTCCATGTCTTCGGTGCGGATCTGCACTTCAACCGGCACGCCGTGGGGACCAAACAGGGAGGTGTGAAGGCTCTGGTAGCCATTGGCCTTGGGGATGGCGATGTAATCTTTAAAGCGGTTCGGGCGGGGTTTATAGAGGGTATGCATGGCACCAAGCACCCGATAGCAGGTGTCGATGTTGGCCACGGTGATCCGGAAGGCGTAGATGTCCATCACTTCCTGGAACTGAAGCTCCTTGTTCACCATCTTGTTGTAGATGGAAAACAGGTTCTTCTCCCGTCCCTGAACGGTGCCCTCAATGCCGCTGTCCTCAAGACGTCCGGCGATCTCGGCCTCGATGCTCTGCATCAGCTCCTTACGGTTGCCGCGGGCGGCGTGAACCACCTCTTTCAATACCCGGTATCGCATCGGGTAGAGGGCGCGGAAACCCAGGTCTTCCAGCTCGTTCTTGATGTTGTGGATACCAAGACGGTTGGCCAGAGGGGCGTAGATCTCGAGGGTTTCCCGGGCGATGCGACGGCGCTTGTCCGGACGCAGTGATCCCAGGGTTCGCATGTTGTGCGTGCGATCGGCCAGCTTGATGAGAATGACGCGGATGTCCTGCACCATTGCCATCACCATCTTGCGGAAGTTCTCCGCCTGGGCCTCTTTGCGATCGCGGAATTTGAGCTTGTCGAGCTTGGAGACGCCCTCCACCAGCTCCGCCACCTGGGAACCAAACAGTTCAGCCAGGTCTTCCTGGGTCAGCTCGGTGTCTTCGATGACGTCGTGGAGGAGCGCGGCCATCAGCGTCTCATGATCAAGACGCATCTCGGCCAGGATGCGGGAAACCGCAACCGGGTGGGTAATGTAGGGGTCGCCGCTGGATCGAGTCTGCCCGTCATGAGCATCACGGGCAGTGATGTAAGCTTGCGTAAGCTGTTCTACCTGCTCGGGTTCTAAATAGCTGGCAGCCAGTTCCTTTAGGCCTTCAAACAGGTACAACGGCGACCTCCGGAATTACAGGGAGCGACCTTCGGCGATGGCAGCTACGGCAGCCAGTTCGGCGGCTTCCTGCTCACGCTGGGCCTGACGCTCCTGCTCATCCAGAGCGGCAGAGTTGATCAAACCCTGCTCGATTTCGCGCAGTGCCACAACGGTCGATTTATCGTTTTCCACCTCTACCAGCGCCTCTTTGCCCTGAACGGACAGTTGGCGAGCGCGACGTGCCGCCACCAGGATCAGGTCAAAACGGTTGCCGATCTTATCTACGGCGTCTTCTACAGTAACCCGTGCCATTACGAGGAGCTCCTGATTAAGTTGGAAAAAAATGACGCAAAATTGTACATGATGTCGGCTTAGTCTGCCAACAGATCATCTAGCATACCACCGTGTGCCTCAACCTGCCTAGCGAGGCGGGTTCGCTCCGCTTTGACAATGGCACGTAACTCACTCAGGGCGGTATCGAAATCCTCGTTGACCAGCAGGTAATCGAACTCGGCGTAGTGGGACATTTCGCTGCGGGCCTCCGCCATGCGACCGGCGATCACCTCGTCGCTGTCCTGGCCACGGCCGCGCAGGCGGCGCTCAAGTTCGGCGCGGGAGGGCGGCAGAATGAAGACGCCGATGGCATCGGGGATCTGCGCTTTGACCTGACGGGCACCCTGCCAGTCGATGTCCAGGAACACGTCGATGCCCTGGCTCAGGGTCTGCTCGATGGTGATGCGGGAGGTGCCGTAATAGTTGCCAAACACTTCGGCCCACTCAAAGAAGGCGCCCTGTTGGATCAGGTCCCTGAACGCGTCGGGGGTGACGAAATGGTAGTGGACGCCGTTCTCCTCTCCGGGACGCATGGCGCGAGTGGTGTGGGATACGGACACCTGCATGTCGGCCGGCTGGTCTTGCAGCAGCGCGCTGATAAGGGAAGATTTCCCTGCGCCACTGGGGGCAGAGAGGATAAAGAGGTTACCACGACGTGCCATGGTGTTCGGGATCCTGACGCTTGGGGCTGGCGTACAGTGTAGCGCCTGCCGGGGTTTGGTCGGGGCGCGGCCCCAACGGTAAAAATTGAGGCGCGAAATGTTAACACGCCCGTCGCGGTGGGCCAAGAAGCGCGCGATGTTCCGTCGATCGTTCGGCTGGTAATCGCACACTTAGATTGGGGTGATTGGTTCTATTCGCTTCTGAGTTTGGTGTCGGGGATCTACTCTGTGCCCGAGCAATGAGTTTTCCTATGAGGCACTGACAATGAGCACCAACCTGATTGGACTGGATAAGGCCGGCGCCGAAGGCCTGGCCGAGCAACTGAACCACCTTCTGGCCAACTACCAGGTCCTCTATATGAACGTGCGTGGTTTTCACTGGAACGTCCAGGGGGCCAACTTTTTTGAACTGCACGCCAAGTTTGAGGAGATCTACGATCAGCTGTTGCTGAAAGTGGACGAGATCGCCGAGCGGATCCTGACCCTGGGCCATCAACCCCGTCACGGTTTCTCCGATTACCTCAAGATGAGCCAGATCGAAGAGGTCAAAGGGGTGCGCGATGGCCACATCGCCATCGAAAGCATTCTCAGCGCCTACAAGCTGCTGCTGAAACAACAGCGTCGTCTGTTGTCGCAAGCCAGCGAGTTGGGTGACGAGGGCACCGTATCACTGATGAGCGATTACATCAGCCAGCAGGAGAAGGAGTCCTGGATGCTGGCGGCTTATCAGGGCCGCGGCGCCTGAGATGACCGCTCTGTGCCACGGTGAAGGCAGTCCCGCAGATACTGACACCCGGCCTTAATCTCAATGGGCACCGGCGCGGTCAGATGGCGCGCCCCTTCCAGAGGGAGGTCTGCCGGCAGCATGATCGGTTCGCCCAGCCAGGCGTCCAGCGGTTGAAACTCGCTGAACGCGTCCCACTGCTGGGTCAGTAACGCGCGTTGCAGATCCTCCGGCTCGATGTCGTCGAGCCGCCATTGGTCACCGCGGGTCAGCCACACCATCTGGGTCGGCGTGGCCCGCTCGGCCAGCTGGCCCGGATAGAGGGTTTCCACCGCCGCGCGCCATTGCGCCTCACCGGTTCGACGGGCGGGGCGCTCCGCCGGCCCCAGCATGGAGTGCAGCCAGGGATGGCTGCGCAGATGGTGGGCACGAAGGTAGAAGTGATCCTGCAGGCAGTACGCCTCGCCGTGGAGAAACAGGAACTTGTCTTCTGCCAGTAAGCGCCAGCGATCTTCCATCAGACTCAGCACCAGCTGGGTTTTTCCCACCCGTTTTGCCCCCAGCAGCATCAGCGTGTCTTCACCCTGGTTGAGCACCGCGCCGTGCATCAGTGCGCCCCCCTGTCGGGCCATCAGGACCCGAATCGCCCAGAGCAAACCGAAGTGCAATCGTCCGTAATGCGGCGCCCGCACCAGCAGCCGGAAGCCATCCGGAATGCGCTGAATCACCATCCGCTTCTGAGTCTGCCCGAGCCAGTGGGCGCCAAAATCATCAAAGTGCCATTGGGGCTTGATGCGCAGCCGGTAGCTGGCCGTGTCCAGCCTGCCCAGCTCAATGCGCCAGGGGGCAGAATCCGCCTCGCCACGAAAACGGCCAAAGCGTTCCAGCAGCGGCGTCAGCAGAGGCTGCGGCAATCTGCCATCGATGCGGATCAGGTTATGCAGATTGAGCCTGACGTTGTTCATGGGTTCGCTTCCCGGGGGCGGTGGGCTTGCCACCAGAACAGGGGGACGGTCAGGGCCACCAGCAGCATCTGGAGGCCGAGTTCTTGCCAGAGGGGCCATTGCGGCGGCAGCGGCAGCCGGCCCAGCGCCCACCACAGCATCAACATCAGGCTGAACGGCAGCAGCAGGGCCAGGGCCTGGCCGAGATAGGGCGCGCGATCCAGCTGTTGGCAAAGAAACCGCATCAGGGCCAGCGCCAGCCCGGCGTAGCCCAGGCTGAAGCCAATGGCGACGGTTTCCAGTTGCGGCCACTGCAACAGCGCCAGTGCGGTCAGCGCCATCACCACCGGCACCAGGAACCAGGCCTGTCTCGCGGCGCGGGCCTGCCAGCGGTGGGCGACGATCAGCCCCCGGGCCGGATAGCCGAGTGCCAGGAAAAAGCTGCCCAGCGCCAGCAACTGGGCCGAATGCTGGGCGGGCGCGTACTCCGGCAGGCCATAGTGGATCAAGCCCGGCAGCAGCAGTACCGCCGGCAGGATCAGCAGCGGCATCAGCCACGCGGTACGGTGCATGGGTTGCCAGTAGTGGCGGGCCAGCCGCGGCGCGCTGGCATCGCTCTGCGACGCCTGCATCAACTTGGGTTCGCTGACCTCCCGGGCTGCTCCGGGAAGGTTCATCAACGGGCCGAGCAGCATGGTGCCCAGGGTGTAATAACCCAGGGCTTCCAGCCCGAGCATCCAGGCCACCAGCAACTTGTCCAGAAGCCGCAGGCTGAGGCTCACCAGCTCCAGCATCAGGATGGGAAAACCGAGCCGGACCTGATGCCAGAATTGCTGCCACTGCCAGGGTTGACGGTGACTCGGGCTGCCCTCGCGGGCGGCCCCGTACAGCAGAGCCAGACAGACCGGCAGGGCAAGGAAGGCGCCCACCACGCCCAGGGTCAGAATCAGCCCCAGGGTCAGGGCAAACTGCAGCAGGTAGCGCTGCGCGGTAATGCGGGCGAGGATGCCGAAACGTTCCTCCGCTTTCAGCTCCGCCATGCGGTGATCAAAGGCCCAGACCAGCACCACCGACAGGGCGGCACAGACCAGCCCGATGCGGGTGACCCCGTCGTCAGTGCCGAGAGCGGCGTAAACCAGTATCCCGCCAGCCAGCACCAGGTTGAGGATCAACGAGCCCCAGTACACGCTGTTTTTCAGCCCGTCGATCGACTCGGTCTGCCCCTGTCCTTTGAGGCGCGGCACCTGGTAACGGAGGCTGGAGCGGGCCCCCAGGTGCAGGTAGGTGCTGTAGGTGGGAAACAGGTTAAGCAGGGCAAACAGGCCGAGGGCTTCCGGCCCCAGCAGCTTGGGCCGCAGGAAGGCCGTGATCAGCCCCAGCGCGTGGCGCAGTCCACGGCTGGCAGCAAGCTGGACCACCGTCTTGCGACTCATGGCGGGCTTACCCGGGCGGTGGGGCCAAGGCCCTGATAATTGAGCGCGGCGATGCGCACCTCACGGGCGTCGGCCGGCAGGGCAACCGGCCCGGCCGTGACTTCCCGAACCTCCGTGTCGATCCAGAGCCGATAGCGGGTGGCCCCGGTAACCGGTGGCCAGGACAGCCAGCGGCTGCCGTCCCGTTCGGTGAGGGTAACCTGCGGAGCCAGGAGCGGTGCCTGAGTGGTCAGGTCCAGCACCCGGAAAGCGTCGTAGGGGATGCGCCGCAGTGTGCGCTTATGCAGGGCCCCGTTCCATCCGGCGGTGCCCTCGTACTCGGCGTAGAGCTTGGGGTGGCCGCTGCCGTCAATCAGGATCATGCCGTACTGCTGCAGCGCCCGGGCGATGATCCGCTCCTCCGGCGTCAGCTGCCAGCGGTCGAAATCCGCGTCGTTCAGGGTCGGGTCCAGCTGCAGGCGGGCCCCCATCGGCAGGTAGTGCGGCTCAAAGGCCTTGCCGTCGCTCTTGGTGGCCGGGTAAACGTGCATCGGGTTGGGGTAGTTGATGCCCAGGGCGATGGCGTGATCGATCCGCCCCTGTGCGATCTCCCAGGGCCGCACCAGCCCAATCAGGTAGGGCACGCCCGCGCCCCGGCTGATAAAGCCGCTGGGGGGCACACCGCTCCAGCGGGTGTTGTAGCGATACCCATTGACCGCCACCCAGCTGCCGTCCGGTAGGGAGCGGGCCTGCCAGAACCCCCACTCGTCGCCGGTTGCCGGATCCCACAGCACGATCTGACTGTCCCGCCCCTTGGCGGCGCGGGCACCATCCGGGATCGGCGCCCACAGGGTGGTGCGCTTGTGCAGTGTCAGGTCCTGCCCCTCGTTGCTGACCTCGGAAAACACCCCGGACAGCTGCACCGGTTTCATCGGAGTGTCCCGGTCGATTTCGTACACCGGCAGGGTGTACTGGTTGGGGTCAATGCCAAACACACCGGTCATCTGACTGAGGTAGAAATCGGAGTTGGGATCCGCCTTTGCGGCCTCGCCAATCGCCAGGTTCCAAGGGCTGTCCGGGTGATAGGGGCGCTCCCCGGCGGGTAACCGGGCAGAGAGCACCGCCAGCATCAGCAGGCAAAGCCAACGGCTCATCTGGCCTCCCGGGCGCACGCCAGCAGGGCAAGTGCCTGCGCGCGGGAGATCGGCGTCGGGGCAAAATAGTCGATGGGGTGCAGGTAGCTCATCAGGTACTGGCGCAGGCGTTTGGGGGTGAACTCGGCATAGTGACAGCGTCCCAGCAGCTGCAGCGGTTTGTCCAGCAACATCGCTTCCAGACCCACCGTTGAGTTGATGGTGATCACGGCGCGGGCCTGGGGCAGCAGGCGTGAGATGGGGGCCTGGGTCAGCACCCAACCCCGTCGCTGGCTCTCGGTTTTGAGCCACTGGTGGATGCGGGTGTCCGGTTCCGCCGGGTGCGGTTTGACGCAAAGCGTCAGCCCCTGCGCGTCGGCGTGTTGGGCCGCCAGCGTCAGGGCCTGGCGGTTGTCGACGTCGCTGTTGAAGCGCAGCTGACTGTCGCTGCTGACCTGCATCGGGTAGAGCAGGAACGGCACGTCAGGCACCACGTTACCCGCCAGAGGCGGTTGCCGACGGGCACGCCACTTACGCTGTGCCCGCTGCCACAACGGCTCGTCGATGCTGAGCCCGCCCAACAGGTAACCGAGCTGGTCCTGCCACCAGCCGGGATTGACCCGCTGCACCTGCGCGCCCTGCGGGGGCGGCTGGGTTCGGTTCAGGTACTGGCTTCGCCAGTGGTCAAACGCCGCCTGAGGGTCCGGCAGGGGGTCCAGCCGCTCCGGCGCCTGGGCCAGCAGGGAGCGGGCGTTGACGCCTTGCGGGTCGGCAAACAGCCGGCCGGGAAAATTGCCCAGCTCGAGGTACAACACCGGATTGCCGTGCGCCCGGGCATAAGCGGTGAAGGTGCGCTCCACAGTGCGGCAACCGTTCCAGATCAGCAGGAGGGTGTCGGGGGTGGCGTGCTGGGACAACGCCTGCCAGGTGGCGTCCTGCACGCGACGCCAGTGTTCGGGCGTGCGCCAGTTCAGCACCGCTTCCAGGCCCGGCTCCGGTTCGTCGTGGGCACTGGCGGCCCCACGCCGCAGCCAGTGGCAGGGCAGACCCGCTTTGCGCGCCTGGCGAAGCAGCGACAGGCGGCCGGTCATCAGCTGCCAGTGGTGTTCCGGCAGGGCCTGCTGCAGGCGATGGAAAAAGTGGAAGCGTTCGAGGCAATCCACGTGCGCCAAAATGGCGGTCATCGGGGGAACTCCAGGGCGGCGCGGTAGGCCGCCAGCGTCTGTCTTTGTTGCTGTTCTGGGCTGAAACGGCGCTGCAGGTGGGCGCGGGCGGCGCGGCCCAGGCGCTCACCCTGTTGCGGATCCGCCAGCAGGGCACGCATTGCCGAGGCCAGGGCATCGGCCTCGGTGGGCACCAGCAGGGCGTGCTCGCCCTGCTCAAACAGCTCCGGTATGCCGCCGACGGCGGTGGCCACCATTGGCTTGGCCAGGGCCGCGCCCTCCAACAGGACCAGCGGCGTGCCTTCGGTGTCGGAGCTGAGCACCAGCATGTCGGCCGCCGCCATCAGGTCCCGGGTTTCCCCATGAGACAGGGCGCCGGTCATCACCACCGGCAGCGCCTGCTGGCGGACGCGCTCTGCCAGGACATCGGCGAGATGGCCATCGCCCACCAGCACGCCCTGCACGCCGGTCAGTTGCGCCAGGGCGTCCAGGTAACGATCAACCCGCTTGGCGGTTTCCAGCCGCGCCACCATCAGCAGCCAGGGGCGGCTCGGGTCGAGGTTGTAACGTTGTGCCAGCTCACTGCGGGGCAGCGTCGGCGGTGGTGCGGTGACCATCGCATTGGGCACCAGGTGGATCCGGTAGGCGTCCACCCCCTCGGCCAGCAGCGCCTGACGTATCGCATCGGACACCACGATCAGGGGGCCGTCCGGGCGCAGTGCCCGGGCGAGTCGCGGATAGAGTTGGGCACGCCAGTGGTGCCGGTACTCCAGCGCGTACCAGGAGTTGAGCGTTGAGACGTGGGGCACGCCGCAGCGCCGGCTGGCCCAGTGCGCCCAGAACTGGCTCTGGATGTTGTGGCTGTCGATCAGCTCAATCCCCTGCGCCCGGCAAAGACGGCAAAGGCGAGCCAGCAGGCGCGGGTCCGCCTTGTGTCGGCCCAGCCCCACCACCGGCAGGCCCAGTGCCTGAGCCTCCCGGTAGACCGGGCTGTCGGTCAGGGCGCCGAGCAATGCGCGTTGCTCGGGATAGTGGGCCAGAAGGCCCAATACCCGGCTGCTGGCTCCGCCAAACTGGGCGGAGAGATCCAGCAGCAACACCTTGGGGACACGAGGCATCAGGGGCGCCGCACCAGCCGGAATCCGGTGAAGAAGGCGCGGGTGTCCGGCAGGTCATACTGGCGCCGTTGGCAGCTCTGGAAGCGGCCGCCGGTGTCCCAGCCTCCGCCGCGCTCAACCCGGTGGGTATCGGCACCGAGGAAGTGGTACTCGTGGTTGCCGGTGAACAGCGGATTGAAGCGACTGTGGGCCTGGTAACCGGCCTTGTCGTAGACGTCCAGCGCCCACTCCCAGACGTGACTGTTGAGGCCCGACAGACCGAGGGCGTTGGCGGGCAGTTCGCTCACCGGCATGTGGATCGCGTCGCCGGTTTTGACGGCGGCGGGGTCGGACGGCCGCTCGGCCGCCGCCTCGGCGACCTCGGCGCTGCCAAAGCTCAGGCTCTGTCCGCCGTTACGACAGGCGAACTCAAACTCGGCCTCGGTGGGCAGGCGGAACTCATGGGCGCTCTGGGCATTCAGTTTGCAGGTGAATCGTTGGGCATCGAACCAGGAGACCTGCTCCACCGGGTGATCGCCCCCCAGCGGGTAGCGGGAGGGGTTGGCGGGGATCAGGGTTTGCCACTGGTCCTGGGTCAGTTCGGTTTGCGCCATCCAGAAACCGTCCACGCACACTTCGTGGGCGGGGATCTCGTCCCGGGCGCAGGATTGCGAGCCACTGTCACAGCCCTGGATATAGCAGCCGCCTTCGACCCAGACAAAGGGGATGCCGGTGGTCGGCTCACGCCAGATTTCGCCGGGCTGCCCGGTTTCCGGGGTGGGGGCGGGGCGGGTCAGGTCCTGGGTTTTGACCAGGCTGTAGCGGTCGGTGTCCCATTGCCACAGGGTGGCTTCGCCCGCGCCGTTGAGCAGGTGACCGTTGGGATTGAAGCTCAGCCGGTGAATGGTGTGCTCCGTCGCCATGTTGCGCAGCTGGCGACCGCTTGCGGTGTCCCAGATCGTCAACTGGTCATGGCTCCAGGCGACGGCGAGGCGCTGGCCGTCCGGGCTGAACGCCAGGGCGGTGATGCCGTATTGGGACGGTTCAGTCAGTGCCCGGCGGGCGCCGGTTTTCACATCCAGTACCACCAACTGGCCATTGCCGCCAGCCAGGGCCAGAAAGCGATCATTGCTGGAGTAGGCCATGTCGTTGATGCGGCCATCGAGCAGCTGCATTTCGCTGATCTTGCTGCGGGTCGCCAGGTTCCACAGGCTCAGGTAGCCGCCGATGTCCCCCAGGGCCAGTCGACGGCCGCTGTGGTTCACGGCCAGGGCGCTCAGGGGCAGCGCTCCTTCGGTGTCCAGCTTGTGCTCGGTGGCATCGGTCAGCTCCCACAGGGCCGCGGTGTGATCGTGGCTGGCGCTGAACAGCCATTTGCCGTCCTGGCTGAATTTGACGGCCACCACCGTGTCATCGTGGCCGAAACGGGTGGTCAGCAGGGCGCCGGTGGCCAGATCCCACAGTCGCACGGTGCCGTCCAGATGGCCGCTGGCAGCGAGGCGCCCGTTGGGAGAGATGGCCGAGGCCAGAACCGGGCTTTCCTGGGCGTCGGTGCTGTACTGGGGGCAGCCTTCCGCCACCTGCCACAGCGCCAGGCGGCCGTTGGCGTCGGTGGTCAGGGCCTTGGCGCCATCCGGGGTAAAGCTGGTGGCCGGTCCGGTGGCGGGTCGCTGGCCGTCACGGCTCAGGGCATAGAGCGAGGCGAGGGTGATCTCCACCCGTCGGTTGGCGGCCATACCGGCCCGGCTCTGGTTGCTCTGGGCGGGTTGGGTTTCGCCGAAGTAGCGGGTTTCCAGGCGGATGTGCTGGCTTGGCAGCAGGGCCGTTAATGCGTCGGCCACCGCTTTGGCCCGGCGCTGGGACAGGTCCATGTTGTAGGACTCGCTGCCCACGCTGTCGGTGTGGCCACTGATGGCAATGCCCATCTGGCCATCCAGCATGGGGGCGAGCTGGCGGGCCAGCGTGGACAGCGCCTGCCTGTCGGCGTCGGACAACATCGCACCGTCGCTCGGGAAGTGGACGCTGAGGGTGATCTGCTGGCGCTGCCCCGAGATCAGGGCTTGGGTGGCATCCTGCCACGGTGAGGGCGGCGTCGCCGCATGGGCGACGCCAGTCAGCATCAGGCTGGCGGCAAGCAGGCTCAACCTGGGCCATTGACGGGTCCTGGTCACTGGTCGTTCTCCTTTGGGTTTTGCGCAGGGCCCTTGTCAGGGTCCCACTTTGGTGCGGCACGGCCCGCGATCAGGTCCAGCCAGCCCAGCAACATACCAACGTTGCCTAAGACAAAATACGCCCCTCGCTCCGCCAGGCGGGCAAGGGCATGAGGTTTCAGCCAACGGTAAAGGGCCGTCAGCAGGTATCCGGTGATCTGCGCCAGCAGCAGGGTCAGTGCCAGTGGCGAATGGGGAGCGGCGAACGCGCTGCCCAGCAACAGGCCAAGCAGGGCCAGCGGCAACAGGCGCCGGCCAATCTTGTTGATCCAGAGGCCGATGGCGACCTGGCCGAAACGCCAGGGATTGAGCAGCGCTTTGTGATGGCGCAGGCCATTCAGGCTGGCCCCGACAATGCGCCGCCGTCGCGGTATCTCCTGGCTCAAACGGTGGACCGGCTGGGGCACCAGGGCGATGGCATCGGGCGCGAAAACAAAGCGCTGTCCCCGGCCGATGACCGTCAGGGCCACGTACAGGTCGTCGGTGACCGCGTCGGGAATGGGGGCAAACAGCGGGCGTCGGATGGCGTAAAGCTTACCGTCGTTGCTGGTGAGGCTGCCGCAGGCGCTTTCGCCGGCCTTGATGCGGCTGTCCCAGTCGATGTACTGCCCCTGAGCCTGGGCCAGGGCCGCTTCCCTTGGGATCTGCCGTTGCCCGCAAACGCCGCCAACCTGCGGGTCCGACAGGGGGCGAACCAGTGCCACCAGCGCGTCTCGCGCCAGCAGGGCATCCACATCGGTGAACACCAGCACCTCGCCGGTGGCCTTTGCCACCAGGGCATTGAGTCCACGGATTTTGCCCTGATGCTCTGCGGCCTCCAGCACCTCGACCTGCCCGAAGCGGCGGGCGATGCTGGCGGTGTCGTCGTCGGAGCCGTCGCTGTAAACCAGGATTTGAGGCGCCGGGCCGGGGTAACTCAGTGCCTGAGTGTTGCGCAGCTTGGGCTCCATCCAGCGGGCGCCATTGCGCACCACGATCAGGATCGTGAGGCTGGGCCAGGCGGTGGGCTCTGGCCATGGGTGGGTGGCCTTGTCCACTTGCCGGGCACACCACAGGGGGTAACCGACCAGCACCAGAAGCAGCAGGGTGAGTGACAGCAGGATCAGCGTCATGAGGAACGCTCCGCCTGTCGTCGCAACAGCGCCGCCACCGGCAGGATCAGCAGCCAGTACTTATGGTGGGTGTCACTGAAGATGGTGAGGTAGGCCAACAGGGTGACGAACATGATGCGATAGGAGGCGGCCAGGTCGGCCTGCTCCCACTGCTTCTGGTGACGCCACTGCTGCTCGGCGGTACGCAGGTCCTGGTAGCCCCGATACTGGATGGCCAGGTAGATCAGGAACCCCAGCAAGCCGGAGCCCACCAGCACTTCCAGGTAGCTGTTATGGGCAAAGCGGCGATCGCTCTTGCCCTCCCGACTGAAGGTTCGCGCCTCTTCAGAACGCACGTAGCGCTCCGGGAAGGTGCCGGGCCCGTGCCCCAGCAGGGGCGCGTCGGTGAAGCTGTCCCAGCCCACCACCAGGTAGGAGGCGCGCCGTCCCAGAGACTTGTCGCCGGTGTCGGTGATGCTGAGTTGCCGCTCCCAGAAGCTCTGCGGCAGGGTCATGACCGTGGCCGAAACCCCAAGGGCAAGCAGGGCGATGATCACGCCGATCAGGCGCACCTGGAAACGGTGTCGGTAGTGCCACACCAGCTGCACGGCGCAGACCCCGAGCATCAGGATGGCGCCACGGGAATAGGTGGAGGCCAGTGCCAGCAGCGTCAGGGCGATAAGTCCGCTGTAGAGCGCCCGCTCGCGCCAGTGGGGACGATACAGCAAGCGGTGCACCAGCAGGGGCAGACCAAACAGCAGCATCAACCCCATGTTGTTGGGGTCCCGGGTGCCCCCGAGGCCGCGGCTGATATCGCCTTTTTCTGCCGCCAGACCCTCCAGTCCGAAAAAGCTGCCGAGCACCGCCAGCAGGGCGCCAATGCCGATGCTGATGATCAGCACATTGGGCAGGTGATGCTGGATGTCCTGCGGGCGCAGGAGGAACAGCGGCAGGGCGATAAAGACGACGCCCGCCAGCCAAAGCAGGGTGTCTTTCAGGGCAACGTCCGGGTAGGGGCTGAACGCCAGTGCGATCAGGTTAACGGCGAGAAACAGCGCCATCAGGGGCCAGAAGCTGGCCTGGGCCTGCGCCAGTGTCCGGCGTCGCAGCAGCAGGTCCAGCGCCAGGATCAGAATCAGCAGTGCGGCCAGCAGCCAGGCGACGTCGACGGAATCCCCCAACACCTTGCGGTAGGCACCAAAGGGGATAGTGGCCACCATGGCGAGAAAGCCCCAGTGGGGAGCGCGGGCCACCATCAGGGCGACGACCAGGGCAAAAGGCGGCAGCCAGGCCGCCCAGTAATAAGGCGTCACCAGCATGACCAGGGAGAGGCCAAGCAGCCCGGTCAGCAGAGTGGTGGTTGCCAGATTATTGCCCAGTCTCACCATGGTTCAGCCCATGAAGTATTTGCTGAGGAAATAGCGGTTGAGCGGCGATGTCTCGGCGATCTCCACCAGGTAGCAGTGGGGCTCCCGGGGCATGCTGCGTTGTCCGATCACCCGGCCGGTCAGGTAACACCGCTTGGTGCGGAAGCGGGCACCGCGGATAAAGTGCTTGGTCAGCACCATATCGATGGTCTGCCGGGTGTCCTCCAGCGGCTGGGAGAAGGCCACCAGCATGGCGTCATAGGTGATGTTGACGAGGCGTCCCTGGACAGGGGGCTGGCACTGCAGTCTGACCCTGGCCCGGCGCGGTTTGTAGCGGCGGGTATGGCGGCGTTCGCTCCACTGCTGTCCGTGGGCGATGCGGCCACCGGTATTGCGCAGCAGGCGCCAGCAGTGGCGCAGCAGCCGCTGGGTCAGCACCAGGATGGCGCGCAGGAAGAACAGCAGGTCCGTCCGCACATGGCGGCGGTTGACGTAGACGTTGTCGATAAAGCTGCGGATCCGCTTATCGGTGCCGTGAGGGGTAAACAGCTGGGAATAGCCGAGGATCCCCGGGGCGACCCGGAAGCGGTGATCGTAGAAGGGGATCTCCTTGCACATCTTTTCGTACACCGCCGGTCGTTCCGGACGCGGGCCGATCAGGGCCATGTCGCCCTTGATGACACACCAGACCTGGGGCAATTCGTCCAGATGGGTTTCCCGCAGGAACTGGCCGAAGGGGGTCACCAGCTTCTGGCTCGGGTCGAGCAGGCGGGCGCCGATGATCTGCTCGGCGTCAGGCACCAGAGTGCGGAATTTGTACAGGGTGAACAGCGCCCGATCCTTCCCCAGGCGGCTGCCCCGGTAAAACACCGGGCCGCCATCCTGGAGCTTGATGATGAACGCAAACACCAGCCCCAGAGGCAGGGCGCACAACAGCATCAGCCAGGCCGCTGACAGTTCAAGCCAGCGACTCCAACGCTTAACCGGTACGGCTGAACCGATCGAGCGTGACACAAACTGATTCATCATATCGGGCCTTTCGCTACGGACTGAGAGGCAGGGGCCACCTTGGGCAACGACAGCAGCGTGGGCAGTCCCAGGTGCTGCTGGGAGTCTTCGGCGCGTTTAAAGCTGTGATCAAAGAACTCGTTGATGAAGCCGATGCAGATGCCGGTGATCAGGGCCACGATCAGGCCCACCGGCAACATGGTTTTCCAGCGGGGGAACAGCGGCTCCAGCTGCGCTTCCGGTTGCACCAGCACCACCACCTGGGCGTTGAGGTGTTCATCGCTGAAACGGCTCTGGATCTCCGCCTGCTCGCGGCGCTTGTAGAAGGTTTCGTAGGAGTAGCCCAGCAGCTTGATCTCCTGGTCCAGCCGCTCCAGTTGCAGCTTCACCTGCTGCAGCTCCACGTTGCGCTGATTGAGCGTCATCATGCGCTGGTTCAGGGCCTGGCCCTCGGCACGCAGCAGCGCGGCCTGATCGGACAGCTCCTGTTGCAGCGTCCGGATCTCCTCCCGCAGGATGCCGTAGGTCTGGTCAATCTGATGTTCCAGCGCTTTGGATGGCGGCGCGTCGGGCAGATAAACCTGGCTCAGTTCGGTCTGGCGGGACACCAGCGATTGGATTTCTGTGGTGAGCTTCTGCACCGTGACGTTGTCGATGAAGGAGAAGTAGTGCAGCGCCTTCTCGTCCAGCGCCTGGACCAGCTTCTGCTGGCGGTGAGTCAGGCTTTGCTCCTCCTGCTCCAGCCGGCTGCGCTGCAGCTTGAGTTCGCGCAGCAGCGTCAGGTTTTGCTCGATCTCCTGGGCCGGTGACGCCGCTTGATGGGTTTCGATCAGCGCCATCTTTTCCGCCCGACGGGCGCTGAGCTGTTCGCTGTAATCGTCCGTTTGCTGGGTAAACAGGTCACGCAGGGTGTCCGGCTCGAACACCGTCGTCCGATACGCCAGATAACTGTTGATGATCGACTGCAGCACCTGGCTGCCCTGCTCGGGATCCGACCAGGCCAGGCTGATGCGGATCACCTTGGAGGAGGGCACCACCTTGGTGCCCAGCTTGGCGGCCAGCCCCCGGGTGGCTTTCACCAGCTCGGCGTCATCCTCGGGCGCCTCCCAGAGGCCCTGTTCAACAAGGCGCTCAACCGCCTGCCGCAACACTGCCTGAGAGGTGATGATCGCCACTTCGGAGTTGAGGTCATCTTCGTTGACCGGGTTCACCCGCAGCATGGTTTCTTCCAGCATCTCCGGCGTGCGCTCGACCTGTTTGGCCTTGAGCAGCACCGTGGAGTCGATCTGGTATACCGACGGCCAGAACAGCAGCACCGCGAGCACCACCAGAAACACCAGCAGCGCCACCCGTTGAATCAACCGTTTCTGCATAAACAGGATGGTGACCAGCTCACGCAGCGGATTTTCGGTTCCCTGTGACTGACGGTCCGGGAATGGGGTAGTCAGGTTTTGCATCAGTTGTCGCTCGGTCGGAAGCTGAAGCCCCAGCCGCGGTACAGCAGCAGGACGTCGGCAAGTTGTCGCATAACGGCGGAAGCGGTGGCCAGCGAGGTGCTGGGCACGTAGATCACGTCGTCGGGCATCAGATAGAAGTGGCTACTGCCCGCCCCCAGTTGCAGGGCGCTGTCGAGATCCACCCGGGTGCCCACCAGCTTCTTACCCTGACGGCGGACCACCACGATGTGGTCGAGTCGGGCGGAGGGGCTGTGGCTGCCCGCCATGGCCAGCGCCTGAGCCACGGAGGTGGGCTTGCTGATGGTGATTGCCCCCGGTTTGCCCACTTCACCCAGTACGTAGATCTGGGAACCCGCGTGCTTCTCCAGGAACAGGTCGACGTGCAGGCTGTTGCTGATCTTGCTGTAGTTGTCGTTCAGCTCGGCGTTGACCTGCTGAATGGTGCGATCGGCCACGTAGAGGTCGCCCACCATCGGGAAGGTGACAAAGCCATCGGGTCGCACCGTCACCAGACGGCTCAGGCCCCGGGAGGCGGTGTGCAGATCTTTCTTCAGTTCGCGGATCTGGGTGAGGTATTCCGGCAGCGTCACGTAGATCTGGGGATCCCGCAGGATGCTGGCGTAGGAGTCCCGCAGCTCGGCGGTCAGCTCGTCCGTGGTCTTGTTGTAGACGTTGACGGCCCCGATGTAGGGCAGGGCGATGGTGCCGTCGGGCAGGATCTTCTGCTCCTGGTCCAGCTCCGGCGCATTGACGAAGCGCACCGACACCGTATCCCCGAGGGAGATGCGATACGCCTTCTCCCGGGACCAGGTCTGGATCTGGAACAGCACGTCGAGCTGGTCGCCCGGTACGATGCGGTACTGGGAGAGGATCTGAAATTCCGGCTCAGTGAACGAGAAGGTGTCCTGGGCCAGGGTGACCTCTTCGCCAACGGGGAAATCATTGGTCGCGCAACCCACCAGGAACAGCAACATGATGGCCGTCAGAGCCTGACGGCAGATACGATTAAAACTTGCCATAGAATCGGCTCGGTACGTAATAACGTCGTTGGTTCATGACGGAACCGATGACATGGTCACCGGCACTTTTGAGGCGTTCCAGCGCCACTTGCGCAACCTGCCACTTGGTCTCTTCGCACTGCAGTACGAGCAGGGTGGCGGCCGCCAGTTGGTGAATGGCCAGGGTTTCCGGGGTGTCCAATACGGCGGGGCCATCGATCACCACCACCTCGTACTGCGCCAGCAACTGCGCCCAGCGTGCAGCCAGCTGCCCGTTATCCTGATGCCAGAGGGTTCGGGAACCCTCGCCCCAGGGCATCACGTCCAGCCGATCAAACTCCGTACTTTGTGGCTGCGCCGCATCGTCGCCTTGCAGGTACTGAGCCAGGCCCAGTTGGCCATCAAGCTGGAACAGACGCGCCAGGGCGCTGGCGGAGGGATCGGCGCTGACGAGCAGCACACGGTGGTTGCTGTGTTGGGCCAGGGTGTAGGCCAGGGCGATGGCGGTGGTGGTTTTGCCTTCTCCACGACGCGCACTGGTTACCAGCAGGGATGCAGGCAATCCGCCTTCATCGTTGCGGAACAGGTTGCCGCGAAGCTGGGAAAGCTCCCGTTCGCTCGCTAGCAGAATACGGCGCGCCTCCCCCGTCAGAATCCCTGACGTCCGGGCGTTTGAGTGTGACATGGCAGATCCTTTGGCCGACGAGTTGTCATCATCAGGACGATGATTTCGCCTGTTATCGATGGTCGCGTGCAATTTTACCATGTTGAAAAACATGGGTAAATTTCCGCATGCGGTAAACGATGTGATGGGTTCTGGGTGGGTAAAACGGAGAAGAGGTAAAAAAAGGGTCAAAAAAAGCCGGCAGGTCGCCGGCTTTCGTAAGAGGCATCGAATTACTCGATGTTCTGGATCTGTTCCCGCATCTGCTCAATCAGCACTTTCAGCTCCACCGCGGCGGCGGTGATGTCGGCACTGATGGACTTGGAGGCCAGGGTGTTCGACTCCCGGTTGAACTCCTGCATCATAAAGTCGAGACGACGGCCACAGGCGCCCCCCTTCTTGAGGATCTTGCGGGTTTCGGCCACGTGGGCGTCGAGGCGGTCCAGCTCTTCGGCCACGTCGACCTTCTGGGCCAGCAGGATCATCTCTTGCTCGAAGCGGGCCGGGTCCAGCTCCTCTTTGATGTCCGCCAGACGGTCAGACAGACGTTGGCGCTGCCACTCCATGATCTGCGGCATGCGCTCACGGACGTAGGCGGACTGCACGCTGATCGCGTCCAGTCGCTGCTGGATCATCGCTTCCAGGGCCTGGCCCTCGGAGGCGCGGGCGTCGATAAAGTCGTCCACCACATCGTCGAACTTGGCCAGCAGATCCTGACTGATCGCGTCCATGTCCTGCTCGCCGCTTTCCAGCACGCCGGGCCACTTCAGCAGGTCCACCAGCTGGATCTGGCCGATGCCGGCCATGGTGTGCAGATGCTGTGCTTTTTCAATCAGCTGGCGGGCCAGGGACTCGTTCATATTGAGCGTGTCGACCTGCTGCGCCATGTCGAAGCGCAGGGTGACTTCCACCTTGCCACGGGTCAGGCGCTGACGCAGTCGCTCCCGCAGAACCGGCTCCAGTCCACGCAGCTGTTCAGGCAGACGCAGGTAGGTTTCCAGGTAGCGTTGGTTAACGGAGCGAATTTCCCAGGAGGCGTTGCCCCAATCGGCTTTCAGTTCACCGCGGCCGTAGGCGGTCATGCTGTGGATCATGGTAAGGGTGCCCATTCGTGAAGTGCTGCCCAAGTATACCGATTCGCGTGGGTCCTTGATAGACGAAAGCCCACCGGGAGGTGGGCTTTGAGAGGTCGCCGGGATCAGTTTTTCGCGGCTTTTACCGGCTTGTAGGGGCCGGTTGGGATCGCCGTATAGGGGCCGGTGATCACGTCGTTGTTGGCCTGACGCGTCAATGGCATGTAGTTCGGCGCGGCGCGCTCAATCGCGGCGGTGATGGCGCTGGCCAGCAGATCCGCCAGGGGATCGCCGGTCGAGCCGCCATCGGGCGAGTAGGTCATCTGCTTTACGGTTCGCCACAGCCTTTCGCCCGTGTGGGCGCTGCGGATCTCGTACTCGAACTCAACGATGGTGGTGGTCGACAGCAGCACGTACTGCGAATCCCATTTGTTGATCGTGACGTACAGCACCGAATCCGCGCCAAACAGCGTTTGGTAGCGCTGGGTGGGCAGGGCGTGCATCTCGGCGGGTTCCGCGATCCCTTCCGCCTCCATGATCATCTTGACCGTGTTGACCGGAAAGACGTAGTAGCCTCGTTCCGCCAGCGGTCGGGAGATGGTGGAGAGAAAGTAACCGGGGGCATCCACATCCACCGAGTGGTTCACCGGCGGCAGCACCAGAATGGAACGCGGCGCCTCGGCCTGGAACGCGGAGGTGTCCAGCGGCGTGGGCTGTTGCACGGCGCAACCACTCAGGATCAGTAGCAGAAGCGGACACAGGGACTTAATCCATCGCATTGGTCGGCTCCTCGCTGGCGCTGTTGGACGGCAGGCGTCGCTCAAGGTTGGTGATGAGCGCGGTCATCAGGGCTTTGCTTTCTGGCCAGGTGTCGCGTTCGACACCATACCAGTGGATGGCCCGTTCAACGTCACCGGCCTGGAGGTAGGCGCTGCCCAGTTCGGCGTAGATCCCCGGTGCTACCGGCTTGCCTCCCGCTTCGATGGTCCGTTGCAGACTCTCGACGTACACCTTTAACTCCTCCGGTGACGACTGCTGTTTGTACAGCGCCTGCTCGTACTCGCCCCACTGGTACAGCTCCTGGTGGGAAGCACACCCCACCAGAAACAGACTCAGCAAAATGGAAAGAAACGTGATTTTTTTCATTGGCCTTTACTGAATCTTAAGGGTTGAGATGAGGTTGCCGTCGACGTACACCTTTTGCTCGAAAACCACTTCGCCGTTGCGGAGGATGGAGACAACGTGCGTGCCCTCCTTCACCGGGATGGTGAGCGCCTCCGGCTGCTGGAATTGATGCAGCGGGCCAAGCTCCTGACCGTTGATGACCACCAGATCATCCGGTTGCCCGCCCTGCAGCAGGATTTGCGGTTGTTCAGAGACGGACTGAAGGGTGGACTTGGGAGCGCAACCCATGGTCAGCATGACGAATAACACCAACAGGACATGTTTCATGACGGGCTCCTCACTCGGCCGTGATAATCAGCTTGGCGATGTCCTGGCCCTCGATGGAGCCGGACAATACGGTGGCAACGCTGCCTTCGTTGGTTTCGTTGTCGCCAAAGGTGCTGGCGACCCGGATGCGCGCGATTTCGGTGGCCGGCAGGGAGATGACAAACCCGGTTTGCGGGGATTTCACCGCTTTGCCCTGGGTTTTGACCACCAGTTCCTGACCGGGGTTGATCCCCTGGCTCTTGCCGCCGGAGATGAACACCGCGTCGTCCTGAACGTCCAGAATGTAGGTTTCCCACGGGCGATCCATCAGTTTGCCGACCAGGCCGCTCATCACTTCGCTCAGCGCAGCGTTGATGGCCTTATCGTTGAGCGTGGCGTCGTACTCGGCGCGGCTGCCGAATCCCATGACGGATTCCGATTCCAGCGTGGCTTCGGCGCTGCCGGAGGTGGAGAAGAAGACGTGGCCGGTTTTCACGTCCACCAGACGCAGCTCCACCTTGGCGTAGGCGGTCTGGGCTTTGGTGGATGAGAGGAAGCCCCGTTCGCCGGTGGTGCGCCGTCCGAACTCGGTGAGCGAGCCCAGAATCAGGGTGTCGACGCCAACCAGCTGGTTGTCCTGGTTGGTCAGGGCCTGTTCCGCCTGGATCTTGTCGATGTCCGGGCGTTCAAAGACGAGGAAGTGCTGACTTTCCACCAGTTTGGCGGCCAGCATATCGGAGACCTGCTTGCCCAACGGGTCATTGCTGTTGTCGTACAGGAGTGAGCGCCCGTAGTTGGTTTCGTTGCTGACCCGGCCGATGGCGATCTTCCGTTTCAGGGTCGGGGACTCCGGCGGAGCGGCCTCATTGGCGACGGGGGCGATGGGGGCAATGGCGGGCGGCGGGGTGGCCGTGGCACAGCCTCCCAGCGCCACGGCAAAGGCGGCGATAACGAGCGAACGATTCGACATTGGGACTCTCCATGTCATTGATGGACCAACCGATTCTATGGTCTGGTGCCTTGCACAATCAATGAGCAATTGCGCTGGAACCGTCCACAACGTGCCGGTTCGTCGCCATTGGTTTGGCACCAGCCGGCCGAGTCCCGCTATAATGGCCGCCACTTTTCCACAAGGCAGGTTAACGATATGCGTTCAAACGGCAGAGCGGCGGATCAGGTGCGCCCGGTTTCCATCACCCGAAACTTTACCGCGCACGCGGAAGGGTCCGTGTTGGTGGCCTTTGGTAACACCAAGGTGATCTGTACCGCTTCCGTAGAGGAAGGGGTACCGCGTTTTCTGCGTGGGAAAGGGCAGGGGTGGGTGACCGCCGAATACGGCATGCTGCCCCGGGCAACCCACAGCCGCAATGACCGCGAGGCGGCCCGCGGCAAACAGGGTGGCCGCACCATGGAGATCCAGCGCCTGATCGGTCGCAGCCTGCGTGCCGCGATGGATTTGAAGGCCCTGGGTGAGGTGACCATCACCATCGACTGTGACGTGATCCAGGCGGACGGGGGCACCCGCACTGCGGCCATTACCGGCGCCTGCGTGGCGCTGATGGATGCGATCGATTACCTCAAGGGCAAAGGGTTGCTGAAAGTGAGCCCGCTGAAGCAGCAGATTGCCGCGATCTCCGTGGGCATTGTGGGTGAGCAGGCGGTGTGTGACCTGGACTACCAGGAAGACTCCGGTGCGGAAACCGACATGAACGTGGTGATGACCGAAGACGGTCGCATCATCGAGGTGCAGGGCACCGCAGAGGGTGAGCCGTTCACCTATGAACAGATGCTGGAGATGATGGCCCTGGCCAAAACCGGCATTGAGCAACTGATTGCAGCTCAGAAAGCGGCATACAACAACAATTAACACTCTTTCTAAAACGCGGCCCCAATGAGGGCCGCGTCTTTGTACCCAGGAGTCCGACGTGAAAGCCTATCAAAAAGCCTTTATCGAATTTGCCCTTGAGCGCCAGGTGCTGCGCTTTGGGGAGTTTACCCTCAAATCCGGCCGTACCAGCCCCTACTTTTTCAACGCCGGCCTGTTTAACCGTGGCTCCGATCTGGCCAAACTGGGCCGCTTCTATGCCGCCGCGCTGGCGGATTCCGGCATCGAGTTCGACCTGCTGTTTGGCCCGGCTTACAAAGGCATTCCGATCGCCACCACCACCGCTGTGGCGCTGGCTGACCACCATGAGATGGACCTGCCCTACTGCTTCAACCGCAAAGAGGCCAAAAACCACGGTGAAGGCGGCAACCTG
>CAZWED010000004.1:0-27024 GCA_964632645.1 uncultured Ferrimonas sp.
GTAGTCCGCCATGGCGATGGGGGTGCTGTTAAAGGTGTTGGTTTCAATGATGTCGGCCCCCGCCTCCAGGTAGGCGGTGTGGATCGCCGTGATGATATCGGGGCGGGTCAGGGACAGCAGGTCATTGTTGCCTTTCAGCGGCACCGGCCAGTCGGCAAAGCGGTCACCCCGGTAGTCGTCTTCGTCCAGTTTGTAACCCTGGATCATGGTGCCCATCGCCCCATCCAGAATCAGGATCCGCGCCGTTAACTGTTGTTCGAGTGCGTGCTGCGTCGACATACCACCACTTCCTTTCTTGCTGTTCGCTGGCCGGGGTTATGGCCTTTTATCCGTATAGACGTCTATTTAAACAGAGGATGGGCTGAAAGACCAGCCTGGAAAAGCCCCCGGACAAAAATGCCTGACGCCCCTGAGCTTGTCAGGCTAAACTGCTCATTCCTATCGGGATTTATTGGGGCGGTGATGGTGCGTCGTAAGGTGATTGGGGTCAGCAAGCATCTGGCGTTGGCGATGATTTACGGCAGCCTGGGGACTGCCGTGGCCGCATTGGTCGCCGGCATCCTCTGGCTGAACAGCAAGCCGGACCTGTCGATTTGGCACACCACCGTACTGAAGCAGGAGTTTCGCCACGACGACGGCACCCAGACCTTTGAGCAGTACCTGACCAAGGAGAATGCGCTGTTCGACGAGCTGGAACGGCGCATTTATCGTCGCACCGCCTCCCTGCCGGTGGAGCCATTTAACCGCTACTTCCACAGCAGTCTGTCGGACCCCTCCCTGTGGCCGTCGAACTGGAACCGCAGCTTTGAGTGGCCCAACCCCGATGCCGAGTATGGCGTGCTGCTGATCCACGGCATGTCGGATTCGCCTTACTACATGACGCACCTGGCCCGCCACTTTGCCGAGCGGGCTCACGTGGTGGCCTTGCGGCTGCCCGGACACGGTACCGTTCCCTCCATGCTGACCACCCTGGAGTGGCAGGACCTGCAATCCGCAACGGCGCTGGCGGCGGATTACCTGGCGCGGCAGATGGGGGACAAGCCGATGATGCTGGTGGGCTTCTCCACCGGCGCCGCCTTGGGGCTGAACCACACGCTGACCCGGCTGACTGTGGGCACGCCGCCCCAGTTTGACGCCATGGTGTTCCTCTCTCCGGCCATGGGGCTGGACCCCATCGCCCAGGGCGCCTGGTGGCAGAATCGTTTCGGCCAGTGGCTCGGGCTGGAAAAGCTGGCGTGGGAAAGCCTGGCGCTGGAATATCACCCCTTCAAGTACGGCTCCTTTGCGGTGAACGCCGGGGACGTTGTCTACCAGTTGATCCTGGCCAACCAGGCGCTGATTGCGCCGCTGTCCCCTGAGCAGATCGAAACGATGCCACCGATCCTGACCTTCAACTCGGTGATCGATGAAACCGTGGACACCCAGGCGCTGTTTGAGTCGCTCTACCTGACGCTGGGCAAGACGGAGGATGAACTGGTGCTGTTTGACATCAATCGCACCTGGCTGGATAACCGTCTGCTGACCCAGGATCCCATTGAGGATTACGCGCTGTTTCTGGACGCCAGCCAGACCCGCTTCAGAACCACCATCGTCGAAAACATCGGCCCGGGGCAGCCGGAGGTGCAGGCCCGGGAGATCCAAACCGGCGATGCCGTTCCTCTGGGGATCGCCTGGCCCAACGACGTGCACTCGTTGTCGCACGTGGCGTTAACCATCCCCGAGTCCGACCCGTTGCTGGGGCCGCACCGGGACCGGCAACGCCAGCATATCCACCTCGGAGGGCGCGCCGTTCGGGGAGAGCGGGGGATGCTGGCGATCCCGTCGGATGAGCTGCTCCGTCAGAAGTGGAACCCCTTCTACCCCTACCTGGAAGCGCGCATCGACCTCTGGGTTGAACGGATGCTGGCGCAACGCGCCTTGGCCACCGGTGTGGCGGACGGCCCTCGGCCGGCGGAGACTCCCGATTCACTCCAGGCCCCTCCGACTCCCTGAGCGCTTCACCAGACTTGCCATTGCGGGCGCTCGATTTCGTCTCCCTGATTCGGCAATGAGGTGATGTCGACACGCCATCGCTCGGGGCAACCTCCATAGAGTTGTGCTACAACGAAGTGAGGTTCCAATGGCTATTTCTCCCCTTCCTGAAGGGCATGTTGGCGTGATTATGCTGTTCCGTTGTCGCCGCGAACGCCGGTGACGTTATCGTTCCCCTCTGCGCAAGGAAAAATCAAACCGATGAGATGATCATGATGTTAACCGCTCAGGACACCTTTCCTCGTCATTTATTGCTTATCAGTGTGCTGATAGAAGTGGCATTGGTGATCCTCTATTTCACCACCGCCTCGGTCAGCGAACAAAGTGGCGTTATTTATAAGCTGTTTAACCTGGACTCGGAGATCAATATCCCGTCGGTTTTATCGGCGCTTCAACTGGCTGCGGTGGGCCTGGTCTTTCTGGCGATGACCATCAAGCTCAAAGATCTGGACGATATACCGCCCATGTTCACGCTGGTCATTGGGCTGGGATTTCTGTTTCTGTCCTTTGATGAGCTGTTTTCCGTTCATGAGCGGATCACCTCCACGCTCAAGCACATCGCCCCTCTGCCCCGATTTAAAGGGGATCACGGTATCTGGATTGTGCCTTATGCATTGATAGGGCTGGTGCTTTTCGCGCTGATGTTCCGCAATTTCCTCAGTGTGTGGCGGCACTACAAAAGGGAGAGTCTCATTATTATTAAGGGGGCAGCGCTGTTTGTTCTGGGTGGAATGGGGTTGGAGATCCTCAGTTATCAACTGGTTCGGGAGCAGCCTTATCCCTGGTACGTTTACGCCACGGAAGTGGCGATGGAGGAGTTTCTGGAGATGCTCGGGGTGAGCATTATTCTGTATGGCAGCCTATTGCTGTATCAGGCTCGCGAATTAACGGTACGGAATCGCCAACCTTTTTTTGAGAATATCGAACTTCTGGGTGAATAACCCAGAGGGCGTCATGCTCCGTTTTTCTCCAAATGTTAATGCCAGACGCTGAAGCGCAATGCTTCGGTGAAGGCACGCTGTGTTATTCATTCGCCGCAAGGGATTGTTGAGTTACCGCAGGACGGGTATCGTCGTTGTCCCATCCTGTGGCCGGGGACAGTGCCACAGGGTTTTATTTCGAGTCGTTAAGGGATGAACATTGAAACTCAACATGCTGTTATTGGCCGCCGGCTTACTGTGCTTTGGCGGCGCGTCGGCCGGGACGGAACTCCGTGCATTGCAGGACAAACGTCAGGTAAAGACCCAGGTCATGATACTGGGCAGCGCGCACCTCAATACCATTGAGGGGGCGATCCCACGGGCGTCGTTAACGCCCCTGCTTAATGTTCTGGAACAGTTTGCGCCATCGGCCATCGCCGTTGAGGCCCTGCGTCCCGCCGACATTCTCTCCATGATGCAGCGCGCCGATGAATATCAGGTGGTGTTGCAGCAGTTTGTCGGAAGCCGGTTGATGGCGCTGGCCGAGGCGGAGCAACAGGCCCTGGGCCTGAGCGGTCAGGAAGCGATGAACCGGTTGCGCACCCTGTTGCACGCTGAGCAGGTGTCGCCGTCGCAACGGGTGACGATCATCCGCACCGCCGTGGCCGGATACAACCTGCCGACGGCCCTGCTGCACTGGGGCTACCTGGATCAGGCACAGCGCGCTGAGCTGCGCACCGGCCCTCTGGGGCAGTATCTGGACAGGATGGCCGAAAGCAATAACGAGACCACGCTGATAGCCGGTGAGCTGGCCCGAACTCTGGGTCTGAAGCAGTTGCACCCGATTGATGACCATCAGGATAAGGACCTGTACGCGGAGGTGGTCAGCCAGTTGATGGATTCCTATGGCCGCTCTGAGGCCGCGCAGCGCTTTGCCCAAAGCGACTACGTAAAGAAGCCGGAACGGCTCAAGGCGCAGGCGTTGTCATCCGGTGATTGGCTGCCCCTGTACCAGTGGATGAACAGCGATGAGTACAACGCCGAGGTGCTCCAGCAGGAGTGGTCGCTGTTTGTCGATGCGGATCTGGCCCCCGAACCCGCGATGGCGCGGATGGCGCTGTGGGAGGTCCGAAACCTCAATATGGCCTCTCACATCAACCGGGTTGTGGCCGAGCAGGTCGGTGGCCGGGTGATGGTGGTGGTGGGCGGCAGCCACAAGGTGTTTCTCGAGCAGTATCTCGGCAATCTGGTTGGGGTGGAGCTGGTGCAGTTCAATCAACTGGTCAAAGACGCCGGGTCCCGCTAACCGTTGATCGTCAGGGCGCCGGAAGGCGCCCTGAGTTGCCTCGCTCCCTGTTTCTTCCCATTCCCGATTCAAAGCACCATTACAACGCGCTTGATCTATATTTCGATAAATATAGAATTATTGCATTGATGCAACGAGGAGCGGCGCATGATCAGTGATGAGGTGGCGGTAAAGCGGTTGTCTGAGTTGGGGCATGAGACCCGTCTGGCGATCTTCCGCCTGTTGGTTCGTGGCAACCGGCACGGGCTGAGCGTGGGTGAGATCCAGAGTCACCTCGACATCCCCGGTTCCACCCTGTCACACCACATCAGTCGTCTGGTGGCGGCGGGGCTGGTGGAGCAGAGCCGAGATGGCCGCACCCTGTACTGCAAAGCGCGGATGGCGTCGCTGGATGAGCTGATGGCGTTCCTGACCGCCGAGTGTTGCACCCTGTAATGAGCGGCGCCGTATGGCGACGTTCTCTCTTCAATATTTCGATAATTTTAGAAAGGTGGATGTTGTGAATCCCGATTTTCTGAGCCAGAACGGCTCGTTCAGCGAACAACTGCTCTCGGCGCTTGGTACCTTTGCTTACCTGATGGCGGAGATCTCCCTGCTGTTTCTGTTGATCAGCTCTCTGGTGGGGGTGATCAACCAAAAGCTGCCGAAGGAGAGGATCCAGGCGTTGCTGGGGGGCCAGAGAGGGCGCGGTTACCTGATGGCGGCCGGGCTGGGAGGGCTGACGCCGTTTTGCAGCTGCTCCACCATTCCGATGTTGATCGGCCTGCTTAAGGCGCGGGCCGGCTTCGGCCCCACCATGACCTTCCTGATCACCTCGCCGTTGCTCAACCCTCTGGTGATCGCGCTGTTCCTGCCGGTGTTTGGCGCCAAAGTCACCCTGGTTTACGCCCTGTTGGCCCTGACTGTGGCGATCCTGGGGGGTAGGGTGCTGCAGGCGCTCGGCTTCGAACGCTACATCAAAGCGGAACTGCTGACCGAGTCGGCCGCACCAACCCGCTGTTGTGACCGCGACACGGCGCCCTCCAGTGCAATGCGCCCGCTGGCACCGGTGAACGCCACGTCCTGCTGTGCCACTGCGCCGGTGAAGCCGGTGTTTCAGCGCATCACACCGGTGGTGGCCGAGGGGCGATGTGGCGCCTTGCCTTCGACACCGGCGACGACCACTCTCGACTGGCGCCGGGCGGCTCGTGAAGGGGTGGCGCTGTACCGCAAGATGTTGCCCTACATGGCGCTGGCAATGGCGATCGGCGCTCTGGTGCACGGCTTTGTCCCCAGCGACTTCTTTGCCGCAGTGGCCGGCGCGGATAACCCCTGGGCGATTCCGCTGGCGGCGGTGATTGGCATTCCCCTCTACATCCGGGTGGAAGCGCTGTTGCCCCTGGTGGGCTCGTTGGTGGGGAAGGGGGTCAGCCTGGGGGCAGTGATGGCCCTGACCATCGGCTCCGGTGGGGCCAGCATCCCGGAACTGATCATGCTCAAGCGGTTGTTCCGCTGGCCGCTGCTGCTGGCGTTTGTGTTGACCATCCTGCTGATGGCCATCGGCGGCGGCTGGGTGTTTAACCGGTTGGGGTAAGCTGACGGAACTCGCTTCCGCTCAGGGGGTTTTGGGCAGGGGAATCCGTACCTTACCCGTTGGCGCCAGCACCGCACGCTGGCTCAGCAGCAGGGTCAGGGTGACGGACAGGCTCAGCATGACGTAGATGGCGATCATGATCACCAGCTGGTACTTGATGGCGATGTGGGGGTCGGTGCCCGCCAGGATCTGGCCGGTCATCATGCCCGGCAGGGTCACCAGACCGGTGGCGGTGATGTTGGCCAACTGTGGCGCCTGGGCCTGGCGGATCGCCTGCTGTACGAAGGGGCGGGCGGCGTATTGTGGTGTGCAGCCCAGGGCCAGTGCGCCCTCGTACAGGTTAAAGTCGTTTTTCAGGGCGCCGAAGTAGCTCTGCATCGCCACCACATTGCCACTGAGGGTGTTGCCCAGCAGCATCCCCGCCAGCGGGATCAGGTACTGCGCGCTGTACCACGGGGCCGGTCGCAACAGGCCGATCAACAGCAGGCCCAGTACCGGCAGCAGCGACAGCACCATGCCCGCCAGCACGGGCATCACCAGTTGCCGGTGGCGCAGTTGGCTGTTGCCCAGAATGGCACTGGCCCCCACCAGGGTCATCACGGTCAGCCACGCCAGATTGAGCAGCAGGCTGTCGTAATTGAACACGAACTTCAGATAGAGGCCGACCAGCGCCAGCTGCGCGGTCATACGGCCAAACGCCACCAGAGTGGTGCGGCCGTGGCCGATCTGGAAGTGGTGGTTGAGCCAGAATGGCACAGCCAGAATGGTGGCAAAGGCGGCCAACTGCCACCAGGGGATGTCAATGATCGGATCCATCGCGGCTCTGGACGAGGCTGAGTCTAGGCCCCAGTATATCCAACCCAAACGCGCAATTTCAGCGAGATAAGCACGGAGTCAGCATGAGCCAGAGGGACAACGACAAGCACAAGGCCCGCCAACAGCGCCTGAAGGCGGCGGTGGACGCCAAAGTGGCCGAAGCGCAGACCGAGCGGGGCGTGCTGCTGGTGCTGACCGGTAACGGCAAGGGCAAATCCACGGCGGGCTTTGGCACGGTATTGCGGGCGGTGGGGCACGGGCTGCGCTGCTCGGTGGCGCAGTTCATCAAGGGCGAGTGGCCCTGCGGCGAGCGCAACGTACTGGAACAACTCGGTGTGCCGTTCCACATCATGAAAACCGGTTTTACCTGGGATACCCAGGACCGGGAGGCGGACACCCGGGCGGCGGAGGCGGTCTGGCGTGCGGTGGCACAGGACCTGGCCAATCCCGGGATCGACCTGGTGCTGCTGGATGAACTGACCTACATGCTGAGCCTGCACTACCTGGATGTGGACCAGGTGCTGGCGGCCATCGCCGCCCGCCCCGCCCATCAGCATGTGGTGGTTACCGGCCGCAATGCCCACCGTCGTCTGGTGGAACTGGCGGACACCGTCTCTGAGATCGCCCCGCTCAAGCACGCTTTTGACGCGGGCATCAAGGCGCAGAAAGGGCTGGACTGGTAACCGCTGGCATTTAGTTAGCAAGGCTAATAAAATCCCCCCCATGCGCATTGATCAATCCCTGATGGCCCTGGAACGCCACATCACCCGACGCTGGCGAGAGGTGGGTGACCCCAGTGGCCTGAGCCTCAGTTACACCGAATACGACTACCTGCAGACGCTGGAGGAAGCCGGATGCCTGCGCCTGTCCGATCTGGCCGGGATGATGCGGGTGGCCAAACCCAGTGCCAGCACCATGTGTCAGCGACTGGAGCGCAAGGGGCTGGTCAGCCGCGGCCGCAGTGAAACCGACGGTCGCGCCGTGCGACTGCAACTGACGGAAGCGGGGAAAACCATGCTGGCGCAGGACCGCGCGCTGTATCGCCGCCTGCTGGATGAACGCCTGCAGCGGCTGGACCCGGCCGAGCAACAGGCTCTCGCCGGGCTGCTGAGCCGCATGGTGGGACGGGACTGAGTTTTTTTGAGTTAATAGTTAGTCTTTCTAATTAAATGGGGTGCGGATGTCCGTATCGTTAAGCCGCCAGACGGTGAATCGTCAGTTCTGGCGCTACGTGCTGCCCACGGTGGCGGCCATGGTGGTCAGCGGCCTCTACCAACTGGTGGATGGCATCTTCATCGGGCGCTACATCGGCGCGGATGGCCTGGCGGCGATCAACGTGGCCTGGCCCATTGCCGGTGTGTTGTACGGCCTGGGCATGATGGTCGGGGTTGGGGCCGGGGCGCTCAGCACCCTCTCCCGGGGGGAAGGCAAGCTGGCAAAGGCCCGGGCCCAGCTGGGCAACGGCCTGGTGCTGATGGTGTTGATCGCCGTGGGGGCGACGGTGCTGTTGTGGCTGCTGAATGAGCCGGCACTGGCGCTGCAGAACGCCGAAGGGGAGGTGCTTTCCCTGGCCCGGGACTATCTGCAGGTGCTGCTGGTGGCGGCGCCGGTGGCGCTGGGCAGCATGGCGCTGCCCTTTATGCTGCGAAACGACGAGGCCCCCAGTCGTGCCACCCAGCTTATCGTCGTAGGCGCGGTCACCAACATTCTGCTGGACTGGCTGTTCATCGTCGAGCTGGGCTGGGGACTGACCGGCGCGGCCCTGGCCACCTCCCTGGCGCAGTTGCTGGTTACCCTGCTGGGGGTGGCGCACTTTTTCTCGGCCCGGGCCCAAACCCGGCTGACCCTGTCCGACCTGACGCTGCGCCCCTATGACGCCTGGCGCAGCTGTGCCATCGGATTCTCCAGTCTGCTGATGTACGGCTACTACAGCGTCGTGATCGCCCTGCACAACGCGCTGTTCCTGCATTATGGCGATGCCACCGTGGTGGGGGCGTACGCCATCGTCAGCTACCTGCTGGCCTTTTACCTGATGTTTGCCGAAGGGGTGGCCACCGGCACTCAACCGCTGATCAGCTATCACTACGGCGCGGGTGATTACGCTCTGATGAAGCGCTACATCCGGCGCATGTTGCTGGTGGCGGTGGGCAGTGGCGTGGTGGGGCTGGGGGTGCTGAACGGCTTCTCCACGTCGGTGATCCACATTTTCAACACCGCCGATGCCCGGCTGATCGCCGCCACCGAGCACGGGCTGAAGCTGCACCTTATTGCCCTCTACCTGGATGGGTTCATCTTCTGTGTCGGGGTGATCTTCCAGTCCTTTGGCGCCAGCGCCAAGGCCACCGGGATCAGCCTGGCCAACATGGGGATCCAGCTGCCCTTCCTGCTGTTTCTGCCTGAGTGGCTGGGGCTGGATGGGGTCTGGCTGGCGCTGCCCATCTCCAATGTGGCGCTGACGCTGGTGGCGGGCACCCTGCTGTGGCGGGAGTGGCAGCGGCTGGCCAAACCGTAACCGGGCGTGTCCTCGCGGTTTCGTCTTAGGGGCCCAAAACGTCAGGGCTTTTCGCGAGTTGGTGGCCTGCGGCGGGCCCGGCGGGACACACCCGGTTACCCGCGGTTCTGGCAATCGTGCGGGGGTGAGCCAGTCTCAACAGGTTGGTGTCACTGGCGACGGCCAGGAGTGTGACATGTCTCGGGTAGGGTATCGATTGGGGCAGGGGCTGATGGTGGCCAGTTTGCCAGTGGCGATGTGGCTGAGGTTGCCCTGGTTAACCTTTGTACTGGCGGGGTTGGGGCAGGCTGTGGTGTTGATTGCCTATCGTATTCCGACCCGGACGTACGTTAACCGACGGACTGACCGGGCTTACGGGCGGCAGCGCCCTCACGGGCACCGCCACCTCACGCTGGCACACTGAGCAGGGTCAGACCTGGGCGCGCGCCAGTTCCGCTCTCAGGCGTTCGTTTTCCAGGGTAAGCACTTTAATCTGGTGCTCCAGCGCTTCGATCTTTGCCTTGTCGTCCGCCACCATATCGGCGGTGGTGACCGCGGCCACTTCACCGCTGAACAGGTGGGCGTAGCGGCTTTCCCGACGGCCCGCCTCCCGCGGCAGCTGCACCACCAGCCCCTTCTCTGCCATCTTCTGCAGCACCGATTCGGTGGCTTTGACGTCGTTGAACTCACACAGCCGCCCGGTGCGGGAACGCAGCTCCCCCGGGGTTTGCGGGCCGCGCAGCAGGAGCACACACACCAGCCCGCGCTCCTGTTCGGAGAGTTGCAGCCCGCCAAAGGCGGTGTTGCAGAAGCGGTGCTTGTATTTGCTGGCCCGGGCGCCGCCCTCTTCGCTGATCAGGCGCTTGGCTTTCAGCGACTCCAGGGTGTCGAGCACTTCTTTGTCTGAGAGAGAGAGAACCGGCTCGCGGTTGCTTTTCTGATTGCAGGCGCCCTTGAGGGCGTTGAGGGTGAGGGGGTAGAGGTCCGGGGTGGTGGTTTCCTTTTCGAGCAGGCAACCGATCACCCGGGCTTCGTTGAGGCTGAGGTTCATCTCCATGACGGGGCTCCGTGAAACAGCATTGCAGCCAGTATTGCCTCAGCCTAGGCCCCGGGCAAGCCCGGGGCGGTTAGCTTTTGCGCAGTCAGTCTGCGGAGGACCACTTGCGATAGTGGTTCAGCTCACGAACTTCGACGGAGGTGGCATTCACCGTAGGCAGGGCGTGGTGAAGGGTGCCCAGCAGCCGCTCCGCGAGAGCGTTTTTGGTGGTGTCGTCGCGGCCGGGCAGAATCGCCACGGTCAGATGCACAAAGGGGGCCGACTCCCCGCCGACCAGGGCATAACGCACCGGCAATGCCCGGACCTTGATGTTGCCGGCACTGAACTCGCCGCTGGCCAGGGCGCTGGTGTGCAGTTGCTCAAGCACCCCCGGCAGCGCGTCGTCGTTAAGCAGGTATTCGTTGTATTCCAGAACCAGGTGCGGCATTGCAGTTCCTTATGGGTCAGACCCTTAAACAGATAAATCACTGAATAGCCCTATAGATTTCTAGCCGTCCAACTCTGGAAGTTGAGGGCGCCACGGGCTATCCTAAGCGCCTTGGAGTGTACCCCAGTGTCACCGCCCCTTGGAGAGAAAGATGAAAACCAAGCTCATTGCCGTACTGGCCATGATCGCATTGTGTGCCCTGTACCGGGTGCTGCCCCATCCCTTTAACTTTACCCCGGTTGCCGCCATGGGCCTGTTTGCCGGTGCCATGTTCGACAGCAAGCGGATGGCGCTGATTGTGCCGCTGCTGGCCATGCTGATCGGCGATCTGGTCATCGGCCTGCACGAAACCATGCTGTTCGTGTACCTGTCTACCGCCATCACCGCGGGCATCGGCATGCTGCTGCGTGACCGTCGCAGTGTTGGCACCGTCGCCCTGGCCGGCGTCGCCAGCAGTCTGCAGTTTTTCTTTGTGACCAACACCGGCATGTGGGCCGTCACCAACTTCTACCCGCACACCTGGGAAGGCCTGGTGCAGTGCTGGATCATGGGGCTGCCCTTCCTGCAGAACGACCTGGCCAGCACCTGGCTGTTCAGCGCCCTGCTGTTTGGTGGTTTTGCCCTGTTGAGCCGCCGCTATCCGGCACTGGCCCAGCGCTGATGCCCCGTCGGTTGAGCCGCGATAAGCGGGAGCTGTGCTACCCCTTTATCTTCGAAACCGGTCCGAGCACCGATTTCGAGGTGCAGACCGACGAGCTTTGCTCTGCGGTGGGCTATGCCCTGGCGTTGCTGGAGCAGGAGTTGGCCGGTGAGCCGGCCCTGCTGGCGGAGCTCAAACCGGAGCTGCACCGGGTGCAGGCGTTGGTGTACCACCTCAATGGCTCGGTGCGTGGCCGGCTGGCGGTGGAAGAAGCGGACCTGGATTGGCTCAAGGATCGCTACGACCACCACAACGGCTTTGGCGCCGTCAGCGGCTTTGTGCTGCCCACCGGCTCCCCCGCCGTGATGGCGCTGCACCTGTGCCGCAGTGGCGCCAAAAAAAGCATTCGTCAGCTGGTGCGCTGCGAGGAGGCGGGCCTGACGGTTCACGACCGCCTGCTTCGCCTGGCCAACCTGCTGACCAACTATTTCTTCTGTCTGACGGTGCGTGTAAAGCAGCACTTCGGGCAGGAGGAGATCCCCTTCACTAGCAAGAGCTACTGAAAGGAGTGCCACGCCCAACCGGGCGAGGCGATGGAAAGCCTGCGGGCGATGGGATGAATCCGGTGAGAATCCGGAGCTGGCGCGCAACGGTAATAGGCTTTGGCCTTAAGCCCGATCTCCCAAGCCCGCGACCCCCTACGCGAACTAGGACTTCAAAATGAAAGACTCTGTTGTCACCGCGGCGCTGTTCGTCGCGGCCCCGCTTGTGTTTTCTGCTCACGCCACGGAAGTGGATGAGACCCTGATCGTGACCGGCGATCGCCTGGCCCAGTCCAGCGATTCGGTGCTGGCGCCGGTGACGGTGATCGATCGGGCCACCATCGACGCCATCCAGGCCAAAAGCCTGGCCGACCTGCTGCGCATCCTGCCCAATGTGGACATCAACCAGTACGGCGGGCGCGGCCAGAACGCCACCGTCACCGTGCGTGGCGCCACCAGCGCCCAGAGCCTGGTGCTGATTGATGGCGTGCGCTCACCCACCGGCGCCATTGGCCCCCTCAACATCAACAACTTTCCGGTGGCCCAGATCGAGCGCATTGAGCTGATCCGCGGCGCCCGCGCGTCGGTGTACGGCTCGGAAGCGGTCAGCGGCGTCATCAACATCATCACCCGGGATGGCGCTGATGGCACCATCCTGACGGCCGGGGCGGGCAGCTTTGCGCAGGTGGAAGCCAGTGTGCGCCACCAGAGCCAGCTGGCGGGAGGCACCCTTAAGGCGGTGGTCGCATACGACGATCAGGAGGGCTATAACGTCCATCCGGTGCCCGGCGTCAATGATCAGGACAAACACGGCTTTACCGGCAAAAGCGCGCTGCTCTCTTACGACCGTGCGTTGACCGGGCGACTGAGCCTGTTTGGTGCCGCGCGCTGGTACCAGAATGAAAGCCAGTACGACAACTCCAGCCTGGGCAATCCGGCGTGGGGCATGCCGGACGTGCGAGAGCGCAAAGAGAACCGGTATGAAAACGTCGACTACCAACTGGAAGCCCGTTACCGGGGCGATGCCTGGCTCAGCCAGGTGACGGCGCAGTACAGCGACAGCCAGAGCTACGACTTTGTCGATACGCTCTCCTATCGCCAGTCTCCGGACTTTTCCCACCTGCGCCAGACCAGCCTGGCCTGGGTGAACCGGGTACAGTTGAACGACGCCATCAGCCTGGGTGCCGGCCTCGACTGGCGCGATGAGCAGTTGCGCGGCGACTCCACCTATCTGGACTGGGGCACCGGCCAGACCACCCCCTTTGCCGACGGCACCCTGAGCCGGGACAACACCGGCGCCTATGCTCTGTTGCGGGTTGAGCAGGACGGACACCAGTTTGAGGCGTCCGTGCGCAGTGACGACAACGAACAGTACGCCCGCCACAACACCTGGCAGGTGGGGGGGCGCCTGGCGGCCACCGAAACGGTGGCGCTGGTGGCCAGCGTCGGCACCGCGTTTCGTGCGCCCACCTTCTATGACCTCTACTACCCCGGCTCCGGCAATCCCGACCTGCGTCCGGAAACCGCCGAGCACTACGAACTGGCGCTGGAGGGGGCCCTCGCCCGGGTCGACTGGCGGCTGGGCTGGTATCGTCAGGACGCCATCGACCTGATCCAGTTCGACAGTGCCACCTACCGGCCGGTGAACATCGGCGAAGCGGTGATCGATGGCATTGAGGCGGAAGCGGCGTTTGCGACCGGCCCGGTGCGCCACGAACTGAGCTACGGCTGGCGCGACAGCGAGGATCGCACCACCGGCAATGCGCTGGTGGCCAGTGCCCGCCACAACGCCAAGTGGAACCTCAGTACCGACTGGCAGGCGCTGAACCTGAGTGCCAACCTGGTGTACCGGGGCAGCCGCTGGGGCGACGCCGCCAATACCGTCAAACTGGATCCCTACTTCCTGGTGAATCTGGCGGCCAGTTATCAACTGACCGAGGCTCTGGTGGTGCGCCTGCGGGTGGAGAACCTGCTGGATGAGTCCTACCTGACCATCGCCGACACCTTCTCCGGCGGCCACTACCCGGGGCAGGAGCGCAGCGTGTACGGGCAGGTGCAGTACCGGTTGTGATACTGGCTGGGATCGAAAAGGGCGCCCCGGGGCGCCCTTTTTTTCAGGGGATAAGCGTATGGAACAGGCCCTGCCAGGGCAGGTCCGGCGTCTGCAACTGTTGCCAGAGCAGCGGGGGAAGCCTGGGGAGCAGCAACACCAGCAACAGCCCCGGCACCCGATAGCGGTAGGGCAGGGCAGCCAGGCTGAAGCCGGACAGTATCGCCCACAGCCAGAGTCCACTGGCGTTCAGCAGCAGCACCGCCATACCTCCGGGGCTGAGCAGCGTCGGAGGTGGAAACTGGCTGGCCAGCAGGGTCAGCGCCACCACTGCGCCAGCCAGCAAGCCACAGGGGGCGGCGTGTCGCTTGCGCCACATCAGGACCACCAGCACCAGAGTGAGCAGCAGGGCGGTGGCCGTCTCGATAAGATCCGCCAGTTCAGCGATGACGCCGTCCGCGTGCCAGGTTAATGTCGGCAGGGCGGGCAGAATGCACAAGGCCATCAGGGGCAACAACACCGGCATCAGGGCAAACCGGTCCTCCACGTAACCGCGGATGTTTCGCAGCGGATGACGGCGGAGCTGGCCCAGCAGGCCCAGTGTCAGAGCCAGCGGGAGGGCCAGCAGGGCAAGCGCTTTGGTGATGGTGTGAAGGGCGTGCTGTGCGGGAAGAAACAGGTACTGGTTGATCGCCAGTATCGGCGTAAACAGCGGCACCAGAACCAGGCAGACCGCCCCCATGATGGCCAGCCAGCAGGTCATCCGTAACGCGCAGTGATGGCTGTTTTCCATCATCAGCAGGAGCAGGGCAGCCAGGCCGATGCCCGCGCCCAGTCCGGCGAGGACCAGTCCGGAAAGCGGCTCGATCAGCGCACAGAATTGACCCGACGCCAATATCACCAGGCCAATTTGCAGTACACTGGCGGACGAGGCGATCAGGCGGAATGCGGGCATTCCCAGGGCAAACCCCAGAACCATACCCGCCTTGGCCAGTTCATACGCCTGGCTCCAGAGGCGACCATCCAGATCAAGGTATTGCGGGATCCCCAGAGTCAGAAGAAGGGGGTCTTCAAAGGCGAGCGGCCAACAGAACAGTGAGGTCAGCATCGCCACCCTGATGACCGACAGGTTGGTTGAGCGGAATTGGGAAAAGATGGACTGCAACGCGTTCCTCCTGCACCCCCGGAAAAAAGGTTAACCTCAGGTTGATGCGGAACAAGATCAAGGCAAGGTGAGCCAATCCGCAGGACCCCCAATTTCGTGCCACACTCAACAAGTGACATGCGGAGTTTGTCTATGCCGTTGAAGCGCTTGGCGCTGCTCTTTTCACTGGCTTTGGTGCTGGTGTTGTCACTGGGGTATCTGCTGCTGAGAAACCTGGTGATCCTGCCCTACGTCAATGGGGAGGTGCTGGCCACACAGCAGCAGGAGATCCGGGGACTGAAGTTCCAGTTTCAGGCCCGCCAGCTGGCGTTGGCGCTGTTGGCGCAGGACATGGCCAGTGACGATTACCTGATGGCCTTTCTCGCCGGCCAGCAGGTTCAGCCCGGTGCTCTGCCGTTGCACCAGGGCTCCACCCTCCAGGCGTTGTTCCTGTATGACGACACCCTGACGCTGCGCTATTTCGACAGCGCCCCCCAGTTCACCATGCCGATGCTGATGGACGATGACGCCTTTTTGCGGGCCAAGCTGATGCCGGTGCTCGACCCCCACCAGCCCCGCCACCAAAGTGGCGTGCTGCGCCAGGGCGGAGAGCCCTTCCTCTATGCGGCGGCCACCGTCTGCAATCCCATGGGCAACGATTGCGGCCACGGCTATCTGCTGGTGTTGCGTCACCTTGGGGAGGCGTTTCGGACCATGATCACCGACAGCAGCGGGCTGGCTTTTTCGCTGCGGCCGGCGGCGCTGGAGGATGAGGGGCTGCCGGACCTGATGGCGCCCGAGTCCCTGAAACAGCCGAAAGCGAAGCGGGAGATGTTGGTGCGGGATGCGCTGGGACGACCGACTCTGGTGCTGGAACTGGCGCACACCACCCAGCCCCCAACCTCATTGACCCGTTACGAGTGGCTGGCGTTTGTGGCGCTTGGCGTGATGGTGGTGCTGGTGAACCTGCTGATGGGCCACCTGCTGGTGCGCCCGATGGAGCGCGGTGTGGCCCAGATCCGGGCCATGGAGCGCAACCAGCAGTTTCGCCCCATGGGCAACAGCGCCTCGATACTGGAGTTTCGTCAGCTGGCCAGCGCGTTCAACAGCCTGATGCGCATGCTCTACCAGCAGCGTGAGCAGCTGAACCAGATGGCCCGTACCGATCCGTTGACCGGGCTGGCCAACCGCCGGGCGATGGAGCAGTTTCTGGATGAGGAGTGGCGCCGCCTGACCCGTCACCATCGCGGGCTGGCGGTGATGATGGTGGACATCGACCACTTCAAGCAGTTTAACGACCGTTTTGGCCACGGCACCGGAGACGAAGTGCTGACCAAAGTGGCACGGGTACTGGAGTCGGTTACCCGACGGGGGGGCGAACTGGCCAGTCGCTGGGGGGGCGAGGAGTTCATTCTTGGCATCACCGAACCCCAGGGGCCGGATCTGAACCGGCTGGCGGAGACCATCGCCGAGCGGATCCGCCAGTTGATCATCAGCACCCCGGGCCTCAGTGGCCGTCTGACCGTCAGCATCGGCATCGCCTACCTGCCGTCCGGGCACGACCCCGCGGATCTCAACCTGACGTTGCCTGAGCTGATGGAGGAGGCGGACCGGGCGCTGTACCGGGTCAAAGCGCAGGGACGGGATGGCGTGGCGATGTGGTGTGGCACCGACCGGATGGGGCCGTACCGGCCCTGAAACAATCAGGGCTTGCCGAAGCAAGCCCTGTCGTACGTTACAGCCGGATGGCGCCCAGAGGCTGGGCCGGCGGCACCAGATGGTGGGCAAACTGCATGCGGTAGCCGATGGTCAGATCCTGCAGGGCCTGATCAACGCGCTGGGCACGGGCGTCGTGGTCCAGTTCGGCATCCAGGTTGAAACTGATGATGTCGTAGCTCTGCGGATTGAGTCGACGCAGCAGCTGATTCAGCACCGGGATCAGTTCGGCGCGGTCCAGGTTGGACTCGAAACTGACGTAGGAGCTGTCTTCCTGGGGCGTGACGTGCACGGTGACGTAGTGGTGGCCCCGGATCCCGTTCATGGAGTAACCAAAAGGTTCGAACAGGAAGTCGTCGAACTGGAAGTCGGGCAGCATGCCTTTCCAGTTAAACAGGTCGCGCACCCCTTCAACGGTCTGCTCGGTGCTGCGCAGGTAGTCTGCGGCGGCGCCCTGGATGTGGTACATCAGCAGTTCGGCGGTGGCATCACCGGCGTCGGGCTGGTAAGGCGCGTCGCTGTGGAAGATGTAGTTGTGGTGGCCATCCAGGTGACCCAGGCGCCATGCGCTGCCGGGAAGGAGGCTCTGCAGCGCGGCGAGGTCGTCATCAAAGCTGCTTTTCTGCAGGTGAGACTGGTACTCGTTTTTGCGCTGGTAGGTCAGCATCGCCAGTTCGTTCTGGCTGAAGTGCTTGAGGAATTCGGTAACGGCCTGAACCAGGGTAGTGGTACCGCAGGTCAGCATCAGAAATCGGTCATCCCAGACGAAGAGGCTGGACTCCGAAAGGAGGTAGGCGTCGCATTGATCATTATGGACGGAAGAGAGAATCGTGGCGTTGGCTTGGGCCACCAGATTTTCCCAGAACGGTTTTCCCAGTGCCCGAAGCGAGTTATGACCCGGCTTGAGCACTGCTTCGACTTTTTTTTCGGAGCCCTCGAAGAACATCATTTTCAGTTTTACTCCCGTTGAAGGCAGAAAAGCATGGTTTGGTAAGTATGGCCTTACCTCCCCCCCAACGAGTTTGGTTGGTGGTTTCACCAACCGCCCTCCTGGCGAATTCCGGGTTCGAGCGCTCCGCCAGAAGGGCAAAGCGGGGCACAAAATTTGACCCGGGCCGCGCACAGTGGCGGCGATTATACTTATTTCCCCTGCGGGCGCCACTGCGCGTTCACTACACTTAGTGGCACGTCATGGGCGGGGGGGCCGCAATGAACCGGTTGAAACAACACGCGCTTTGGATGCTGCTGGCGGGATGGGCCAGCGACGGACGGGCCGAGGTGGCGGATCTGAGCTGGTCCTGGCTGGTGCAGGTGGCGCCTCAGTGCGTGACGCAGGGGTGTTGGCATCACTGGTACTACCAGGAAGCGCCGGACGGTCAGCAATTGATGGGGCTGCTCAGTGGCCTGGCCGAGTTCACCGACGCCCCACTGGCACTTGAGGACGAGCCCGGACTCAAGCGCCTGTCACTGTTTCTTCCCGTGGAGCCGCCCGTGGTTCAGGGCGCGGTGAGCGCTTCCAGCTGCTTGGCGTCGGCCTGCTCGGCGTACGAGGCGATGGCCGAAAAATCCCGGTGAGTAAAACCGTCCTGCCACAGTGAAGCCGGGATATCGGCAAAGCTGGGGGCGTAGTCGTCACTCACTTCCAACACCAGTTCGCCCAGGTCATCCAGGGCCAGTCCGAACAGCGTGTCGGGCAGGTGCAGGGTGTGGGGCGGATTGGGTTTGCGATAGAGCGATGCCACCTTGGACCAGGCCGGATGGCCGGAGGCCATCGACTCGGGCACCAGGTAGGGCAGCTGCCGATCCCCCATGCCGTAGTGGCGTTTCAGCACCATGAACTTGTCCGGAATGGGGCGGGAGGAGTCCCACCACTGGCCATCCACCACATCGAACAGGGCGTTGGTGGTGGTCTTGTCCACCTCGCCAAGCCATTCCAGCGCCGCATCCAGCCACACCGTCAGACTCTGGTTGTAGAGTTGGTCATTGAGCACCAGCTGGGCGTTGATCAGCGCCATGCTGAGTTTGGCCCCCAGCATGTTGGAGTAGAGGTCCTCCGGGGAAAAAGCGGACACGGTTTCCGGCCAGCTGGCAAAACTGGCGTAGCCGTGCCACTGGGCAATCTCATGCGATTCCGCTTTGAAATAGGCCAGTCGGGCGGCCAGCGCGGCGGAGAGTTGCCAGCGCTCCTGGCCACTCAGTCCATCGACGTCAAACGCGCGCATCCGCACGTAGCGCCGGCCAATCTCGTCCGGCACTTCGATGACGTGCTCCTGCCCCAGATGGCGGAATATCTGGAAAAACAGGGCCACGGTGTCGTCGGCGGTATCGCGGACGTGGGCGAGGTCGATAAAGCCGCCCCGGGCGGTGTAGAGCACTCCGTTGTTCTCGCTGCCACTGTTGTTGTTGCCGCTCATGCCGGAGGAGGTGTAGTTGAAGGTGCCACCATCAAAGCGGTGAGGCCCCACCTTGTTGGGACTGACGGTGTTGCCGAGGCGGAACAGCGGGATCGGCACCGGGCCCATCTTCACTTTCTGCAGGTTGCCGAAGGCACAGCAGGGACGCACATTCTGCGGCACCGGAAAGGCGGGCAGGCTCTCCGGCGGCAGATCCCAGATCGCCACGGGCAGATCGCCGCCATTCAGGGCCCGGCTGATGGCGCTCTCATCGGGTTTGGGGTGACCCTGCCAGGTGGGCGTGGCGCACCCTGCCAGGAGCAGAGCGGTCAGCAGAATGAGTCGGGAGCTGGTCATGGATACCCCTGTCTGGTGTCGATACGGCGCAATCAGAGAAAAATGCCCAAACGCCATACCCATAGCGCGTCTGGCTAATTATAATGCGCTCAGTCTCTTAGGGCTGCGGATTGTAGTGCAGCCGTGCGGGGGGCGAAATCCCCGGTATGCTTGCTGTTCAGCTCCGATCCAGCCACCCGGCTTTTACCGACCGTTCAGTTTTGATCTAGCCTGATACCCTTACACTCTGTCGGGCTAGTGCAAACATTACCAGAGTATTTTGCGGTCGCGAGCCTTGGCTCAGTTGGCCGCTTTTTTTTGTGTGTGAGTGTTCCTGATATGTTCCGTTTGATTCTACCCCTGGCCACCCTGCTGGTGGGCTTCAATGCACAAGCTCAAGATTCCTTCTTTCCCATCTGGGGAGACGAGGCCGAAGCGCGCGGTTATACCCTGCCCAAGCCTTATGGCTTGTCGCTCTCCTACATGGACATGAGCAACCCGGTTACCGTCAACAGCATCAACCTGACCGGCCACCCGGTGCTTGAGGCTCTGGACATCAATGCGCCGGAAGCCGACTTCGACGGCTACAACCTGACGCTGCGTGGTGATGTCTGGATCTTCCCCTTTATGAACGTCTACGGGATCCTCGGTTACACCTCCGGCGACAGCGTGGCCACCATTCGCGGCTTGAGCTGTGATGTGGATAAGGTGAGCGGATTGGGCAATAAACTGCTGTGCGGTGCCATCAACGATAAGGGTTCCTTGGCCATTGGCGCGCCCTTTGCCCTGGAGATGAAAGGCGGCACTTACGGGGTGGGTACCACTCTGGCCGGTGGCGTCGGCAACTGGTTTGCGCTGGTCGACATGAACTACACCTACACCGACATGAACATCATCGACGGTGACATCAAAACCTTCGTCGCCGCGCCTCGTGTTGGCTACCGCTGGGAGTTTGATGGCGGCCGGGAACTGCGGGTGTTTGCCGGGGCGATGTATCAGAAGGTGGATCAGTACCTGACCGGCAACCTGCTGGATCTGGGCCTGCCTGCTGAAGTGAACGACCTGCTGGCGGCACTGGCCCCGGACGGTCACTTTGAGGTGTCCCAGCAGGGCACCTCCCGCTGGAACACCGTCGTGGGCGCCCAGTACGCCCTGAGCCGCGACTGGGAGCTGCTGATCGAGTCCGGTTTCGGCGCCCGTCGCACCAGCTTCATGTCCGTCAGCAGGCGGTTCTGAGCCATGGTGCGTACTCTGCTCATCGGTGGGGCGCTGCTGCTTTGCGGCGCTCCGGTTATGGCCAGCGACTCAGCGCCGGCATCGGAACGCTCCCTGTATGAGCGGGGCCAGCAGTGGTTTGCCGAGTTGCTGGAGGACCTGGGGGCCGACGGCGGCTTTGACCCGGATAAGGGGATCGACTGGAGCGTGATGCCCGGCCCCTTCTACACGCCGGAGAAAAGCCTGGGGATTGGCGTGTCGACGGTGGGCCTCTACCTGCCCGACCGCAACGACACTGTCTCCCAGCCCAGTTCCATCACCATCAATGGCTTTGGCTCCATCAATGGGTCTCTCGGCATCGGGGTGGAGAGCCGGACCTTCCTCAAAGAGGATAAGTACCGCCTGTTTATCGATGCGGAGCTGCAGGACGCGCCGGACGTGTTTTACGGCATCGGCCTGGACAACGGCCGCCGGCAGGCCAACCTGGTGAACTTTGAACTGACCGAGTACCGCTTCAAGCCGCAGGCGATGCTACGGGTGCTGCCCAGCACCTACCTCGGTGTCGGGTTTGATTTGGTGGGGGTCAAAGCGCGGGAAGTGGACCCTGCCGGGCCCGTCTCGTTACGCCAGGATTCAACGGCGGCCCGGTTCCCGGAAGAGAGCTTCAGCGCTGGCCCGAGTCTGCACCTGGTGCACGACTCCCGCGACTTTATCCTCAATCCCAGTGAGGGACGGCTGTTGCAGGCGGACGTGGTGTTCTACGACCAGGCGTTCGGCGCCGACACCGATTTTCAGAAGGTCACCCTGAACTACAGCGACTATCTGGCACTGGAACGGGTGCCCGGCATCCTGGCCTGGCAGTGGGTGGGCGAGTTTAACCACGGTGACGTGCCCTGGGACCAGATGGCGACGCTGGGCGGCTCCTCCCGCTTGCGCGGTTATGAGCAGGGGCGTTACCGGGACAAGCAGATGACCCTGGCCCAGGTGGAGTATCGCCAGCCGTTGGGCGGGCGCCACGGCATGGTGTATTGGGTCGGGGCCGGAACCCTGGCGGACCGGGTTTCGGAACTGGGCGAGGAAAAGTGGCTGCACACCCTGGGGGTGGGCTACCGTTTTGAGATTAAGCAGCGGGTCAATCTGCGCCTCGACATGGGGTTCGGCAATGGCGAAAACGGCTTCTACTTCGCGGTGAACGAAGCGTTCTGAGCGGAGGACGGGGCTGAGACATTCTCACTTTGTGATCGGTAGGCTTTGAGCCGGGTCACAAAGGTTTTTCGACAAACTCTATACAATGCGCGCGCTTTTTTTCATGCCCACCAGGAGAGCCCATGCTGTTTGTCGAGTTGAGTGTTGTACTGTTAGCCATCTGGTTAGGGAGTCGCCTCGGCAGTATTGGCATAGGCTACGCCGGTGGCCTGGGTGTGCTGGTGCTGGCGATGTTGGGGCTGACGCCGGGCCACATTCCCACCTCGGTCATCCTGATCATCATGGCGGTGATTTCGGTTATCGCCGCGATGCAGGTGGCAGGGGGGATGGATTACCTGGTGAAGATCGCCGAGCGCATCATCCGTAAGAACCCCAAGCAGATCACCTACATCGCCCCCCTGGTCACCTACGGCATGACCCTGCTGGCCGGCACCGGCCACACCGCGTTCTCCACCATGCCGGTCATTACCGAAGTCGCCAAAGAGCAGGGCATTCGTCCCTCCCGTCCCCTCTCCATCGCGGTGGTCGCCTCCCAGATTGCCATTACCGCCTCTCCCATCTCCGCCGCCGTTGTCGCCCTGACCGGTATCCTGGCCCCGCTGGGCGTGGATTACCTGAGCATTCTGGCGGTGTCGATTCCCGCCTCGCTGGCTGCGGTGTTGCTGACCGCCTTTGTGGCCAACCGTCAGGGGGTGGAGCTGGAGCAGGATCCGGTGTACCAGAAGCGTCTGGCCGAGGGGCTGGTGCGCGCCAGCAAGGCGGACGAACTGGCCATCAAGCCCGGCGCCAAGCGGGCGGTGGGGATCTTCCTGGTGACCATTCTGGCCATCGTGGCGTACGCCACCGCCATCAGCGACAGCGTTGGTCTGATTGAAAATCCGGTGATGGCGCGGGACCAGGCGATCATGATCCTGATGCTCTCGGCCGCGGCGCTGATCACCCTGCTGTGCAAGGTGGACACCGCTCAGATCCTGGGGGCCAGCACCTTTAAAGCCGGGATGAGCGCCTGCATCTGTGTGCTGGGCGTGGCCTGGCTGGGGGACACCTTTGTCTCCGCCCACATCGATGCCATCAAGGCGTTCGCCGGAGACCTGGTGCAGAACCACGCCTGGATGCTGGCGGTGGCGCTGTTCTTTGCCTCCATGCTGCTGTACTCGCAGGCCGCCGCCACCGTGGCGCTGATGCCCGCCGCCGTGGCCATGGGCGTTGAGCCGCTGGTGATCGTGGCCTCCTTTGCCGCGGTGTCCGCGCTCTTTGTGCTGCCCACCTATCCGACCCTGCTGGCCGCAGTGGAGATGGACGACACCGGTTCCACCCGCATCGGCAAGTACGTGTTCAACCACCCCTTCCTGCTGCCCGGCGTGGTGGCAATCACCCTGGCCGTGGCGTTCGGCTTTGCCATCGGCTCGGTGGTGCTCTAAGCGCCACAGGCACCCAGGCCCTGGCTGCGCTCGGCGATAAAGCCGCGCAGCCAGCGGTGGGCCGGGTCGCTGTCCAGCGTCTGGGGCCACACCAGCCGATAGCTGATCGGCGCCAGTTGCAGCGGCAGTGGCAGCACCGCCAGGGCGTAACGCGCCGCCAACTGGTGGGCGAACACACTGGCGCTGGTGAACACCATGTCGGTGTGCTGCGCCATCAACGCCGCACTGTGGAAATCCGGTACCTGCACCGCCACCGGTCGCTTCATGCCGGATGAAGCAAGGACATGGTCCATCAGCCACAGTTCGGTGCCCTCAACCCAGATCTGAATGTGGTCGAGGCTCAGGAAGCGCTCCAGATCCCAGCCGCCATCCAGTGCCGGATGATCCTCCCGGACCAGGCAGACATTGATGTCCTGATAGAGCTCCTGCTGTGGCAGGCCCGGCAGGTCGCGGATGTGCCAGGGCGCCCGCGCCCGATCGTCGGTGTCCCGCGCCAGCAGCAGCAGGTCGAGCTGGCCTCGGGCCAGCAGTTCCAGCTTGTCGTTGGAGCCGGGCACCATGTCCAGACGCATCCCCGGAGCCTGCACCCGCAGATCGGTCAGCACCCGGTGCATCAGGCTGGGAAAGGCGGTTTCCACCACGCTGGCCCGAAACTGGCGCTGATCGTTGTTGGGGTCGAACCCCACCGGGATCAGCAACTCGCAGGAGAGCCGAAGCCACTGGCGCAGCTTGGGCTCGAGGGTCAATGCCTTTGGCGTGGGGGTCAGCCCCTGGCCGGCCCGGACAAACAGCGGATCATCCAGGGGCTTGCCCAGCTGCTCCCGCAGTTTGCTCAGCTGTTTGCTGACCGCAGACTGGCTCAGGTGCAGGCGCTGTGCCGCGCCACTGACGCTGCCCTCTTCCAGCAGGACCAGCATCAGGCGTAACAGGTTCAGATCCAGGGCATCCAGGGCCACGGTGCGCTCCTTTAAGATATTCCATTTTGGAAATTGTCAGCTGACAACAAATCATTATTTATCATAACTTGGCTTGCCTACAATGGCGGCCCCTTCGGTTATTAACGTGGTGTCATGACTCGTCCCGTTCCTTTTGTTCTCCTGATGCTGCTGGTGGCCTTCAGTCCGCTGGCGATCGACATCTTCCTGCCCGCCGTGCCCGAAATGGCCACGGCCCTTGGCGCACCGCTGCCCCAGGTACAGGCCACCGTGGCCGTGTTCCTGCTGGCGATGGGACTGGGACAACTGCTTGCCGGCCCGCTGGCGGATCGCTACGGTCGCCGACCGCTGGCGCTGTCCGGCATCACCCTCTACCTGGCCGGCGCCCTGATGGCCGCCTGGGCCAACCTGATTGAAGTGCTGTGGCTGGCCCGCCTGCTTCAGGGCTTTGGCGCCTGTGCCGTCGTAGTGGCCGCCATGTCCGGTGTGCGGGACAGTTACGGCCCTGAGCGGGCTGGCCCCATCTACAGCTACCTCAATGGCGTGATCTGCGTGGTGCCTGCGCTGGCGCCTCTGCTCGGTGGTTTGCTGGCGGAGCTGTGGGACTGGCGCGCCACCTTTTACTTTATGGTGGCGTACGCGCTGTTTGCCGGCCTCCTTGTGGCCTGGCGTCTGCCGGAAACCCGACCGGCAGATACCCGCTGCGACGGGGCACTGGTGAGTTGGGGACGTTATCAGCCGGTGCTGGTTAACCCGGTATTCCGCTACCACAGTGGCTTCATCATGCTGGCGATGGCGGTGATCATCGGTTACGTCAGCCTGGCGCCGGTGCAGCTGATGGTGGAGATGGCGCAGAGTCCGATGGCGTTCAGCCTCTGGTTTGGCACCAATGCCGCGATCAACATCGCGGCGGCCTTTGCCGCCCCCAGCATCGTGGCGCGCATCGGCAAGCGGGCCGGTCTTACGCTGGCGGTGGTGCTGTGCTTTATCGCCGCAATGGGTCTGCTGGGGCTGAGCCACCTGACGCACCCGCTGGCCTTTATGGGGCCGGTGTTCATCGCCAGCGTTGGCTTCTGTTTTATCTTTGCAATCAGTGGCGGCTCCGCGCTGGCGCCCTTTGGGGAGCGGGCGGGCACCGCATCGGCCCTGATGGGACTGTTCCAGATGACCGGCGCGTCATTGTTGGTGGGGCTGGTGAACCTGATGCCGCTGTCGCCGCTGGCCTCTTTGGCGGCATTGATGTTGCTGCCCCTGGCCTGGCTGGGACTGGCCCGGTTGAACCGGGTAGGGCATCAGCAGGTGATGGCGGCGATGACGCCGGTCAGCGACAACGCCCCTGCAAACTGACCCCCTGACGGGTGGGATAGCGCTGGTCGATGCGGTAGCCGTTCAGGCAGAGTTGCCGCTCATCCAGCGCGTTTTCCAGGTCCAGGTACAGCTGGTGCTGATCGATGATCGGCCCCTGCCCGGGGACCACCGGTTCGCTGGCATTGCGGGGATTCGCGGTCTCAACCAGAATGCTCCGCGACTGGCGCCGCTCCCGGCGGGTTGGCTCGGGCTGAATGTAGTTAAAGGTGAAGCGGGTTTCGCCATCCACACTCTGCTCGCTGGTGAAGTAGTGCTGGGGCGGGGGCGGAGCGGGCGACCGGCTGGTACAGGCGGCCAATCCAAACAGCAGCAACAGGGCGAGCGCCAGGGGCATGGTGAACTCCATTGAAATAAGCGAGTTACGACTATAACCCGAAGCCAGGGTTCCCTGCATGGGGGCGGTTTTTTTCGTCCGGTGATTCGCTTCACCCTTTCAGGTTGTTTTGCCCACTAATGCTTGACCTTGGACAGGCTCCAGGGGCTATGCTTGCGGCAATTTGTCTACCAATCAACGAGAAACCATCGTGAAAAAGATCCTTGGTATCGCCCTGGCCCTGATCCTGGCCGGTTGCTCCGAATCCGCCCCTGAAGCACCGGCCCAAAGCCAGGCCGCTGCGCCCCAGGCCACCGCCCCGGCGGCCCCGCAAACCGCGTCTGCTGCCCAGTTTAAAGAGGGCGTACACTACCGCGTGGTGAACCCGCAGGGCAAAGTGGAGCAGCCCACCGTGACCGAGTTTTTCTCCTTCTACTGCGGTGGTTGCTACAACATGGAAGCCCGTTTCCTGCCGACCATCGTGCCGGCCCTGCAGGAGCGTGGTCTGAACTTTGAGCAGAAACACGTGAACTTTGCCCGCAGCGAAGCGGACCACCAGACCTACGATGCGGTTATCCGCGCTTTTGCTGCCGTGCAGGAGATGGGTCAGGCGAAGCTGATCAAAGACCCGATGTTCACCATCATGGGCGGTAAAGACCACAACCACACCGGCGAACAGCACGGCGAAGGCATCAACAGCCTGGCCGATGTGCGCGCCATCTTTGTGGAGAACGGGGTAGACGGTGCCAAGTTTGACGAAGTGGCCCAGACTCCGGCGGTATCCCAGCAGGTGGAACTGTGGGCCAAAGAGCAGCGCCTGTACCAGGTGGGCTCCATCCCGGCCTTCGTGGTGAACAACAAGTACCTGATCGAACTGAACCAGATCGAATCCGTCGGCCAGCTGGTTGACCTGATGGCCTACCTGGCCAACAAGTAATTCCTGCACCAACCGTGCAGACAGAAAACGCCGCCCGATGGGGTGGCGTTTTTTTTTGTCTTGCCCGCGAGGTGCCTAGGATGGGAAGCGGGTTCAACGGCGGTCGGCTGCTGGCGGGGGGCATGTTGGCTGCCACTTAGGACGGCCGGACAGAGAAGCGTTGTGGCGCCCTTTTACCGACCCGGGC
>CAZWED010000005.1:0-26243 GCA_964632645.1 uncultured Ferrimonas sp.
GCCACCATCGCCAACCACAGTGCCACCCACGACCACCTGATCCGCCGTCATCCCGGCGAGACTCAGGCACAGTGGGAAGCCCGCATCCGGCAGGACATCGAAAAAACCGAGGCGATCATCGCCGAGCAGACCGGTCACAACGTGAAGATGCTGGCCTACCCTTACGGCGAGTACAACCAGGCGCTGCGTAAGCTGCTGGACACCATGGGCTTTGTCGGTATCGGCCAGCACTCCGGTGCCGCAGGCCCCTACTCCAGCCTGACGGCGGTACCCCGTTATCCGGTGGCAGGGCCCTATGCGGACATGGCCACCCTCAAGGTCAAGCTGCACAGCCTGAACATGCCCGTGGTTGCCGTGGACGGCGAAGAGTCGGAACTGATTGGCCGCAACCGCCCCACCCTGACCGTCACTCTGGACGCCAAGGACGTGCGCACCAAGGAGTTGATGTGTTACATCCAGGGCCAGGGCGCCAAAGCGCCGACCTGGCTGGACGACAACACCTTCACCATTCAGGCGGACCTGCCGATGCCGGCGGGACGCAGCCGCTACAACTGCACCGCCCCGAGCCGGACCCGCAACGGCTACTACTGGTACTCCCAACCGTGGATCCAGGCCAATCCGGACGGCAGCTGGCCGGCGGAATGATGGCAATGGCGTAAAAAAGGCACCCGATTGGGTGCCTTTTTTGTTGCTGCCGGTCGGTCAGCCGGAATAGGCGTCCAGTATCACCGGTAGATCCTGTTCCAGCTGCGCCATGGAGACTTTGCGCAGGGTGCCCAACTCGCCACTGGGGCGGAAGAAGGCCTCGATGGCGCCCTCGGGATTGATCAGCACCAGATCCGCGGAATGGTCCACCAGGTATTCCCCACCGCTGGGGTTGTCCACCAGGGCGTAAACCAGCCCCAGCGACTGGGTAAAGGGGTAGAGCTGGGCGTGGTCGCCGGTGACCGCCAGAAAACCGGGACGGAAAAACTCGACGTATTGACCGAGCTTCTCCGGCGGGTCCCGGGCGGGGTCGACGGACAGCAGGATCACCTGCACCGGATCGGCCCCCAGAGCCTGCTCCAGCTTGGGATAGACCCGGGCCAGATCCGCCATGGTGGTCGGGCAGACGTCGGGGCAGGAGGTGTAGCCGACGAAGATCAGGCTCCACCGCCCCTCCAGCCGGGCGCGATCAAACCGTTGTCCTTGCTGGTCGATCAGGGCGAACTCCGGCAAGGGCCGCGGTTGCTCCAGCCACAGGGCGGACACCGTCGGCCGGGGGGCGGGCCCCTTCATGCTGAGGGAAACGCCGGCCAGCAGCGCCACCAGCCCGAGCAGGATGATCCATTGGCTCGACGCCTTCATAACCACAGCCCCAGGTAGTGGTCCACCAGCATCAGCACAAACAGCGCCAGCAGTTGCCAGATGGAAAACAGGAACAGCTTGATCGGCTCGTAGCGCTCAGGCTGGAACTTCAACTGCCAGGCCCGCCACAGGAACCAACCGCTGAGCACCGTCGACCCCACCAGGTAGAGCGCACCGCTCATCCCCACCAGCACGGGCAAGAGACAGGCCAGCGCCAGCAGGAAGCTGTAGAGCAGGATGTGGGTTTTGGTGTATTCCACGCCGTGGGTCACCGGCAACATCGGCAGGCCCGCCTTGGCGTAGTCGGCCCTACGATGGATGGCGAGCGCCCAGAAGTGGGGCGGCGTCCAGGCAAAGATGATGATCACCAGCAGCATGCCGTGGCCATGAAAGTCGCCGGTCACCGCGGTCCAGCCCAGCAGCGGCGGCATCGCACCGGCCAGCCCGCCAATCACGATGTTCTGGGGCGTGGCACGCTTGAGGAAACCGGTGTAGATCCCGGCGTAGCCAATCAGGCTGGCGAAGGTCAGCCAGGCCGTCAGCGGATTCACCAGTCCGTAGAGCATCACGAACCCGACCACCGCCAGCGCCGTGGCGAACACCAGCGCCTGCACCGGCGCCACCCGCCCTTTGGGCAATGGCCGGTTGTGCGTGCGGGCCATGATGGTGTCGATGCGGCGGTCCACCAGATGGTTGATGGCTGCCGCCGCACCGGCCATCAGGCCGATGCCGGTCAGGCCGAACACCAGCGCGCCAAGCGGGATCCAGCCCGGGCTCGCCAGGGCCATCCCCACCAGGGCGGTCACCAGCATCAACGCCACCACCTTGGGTTTGGTCATCTCCAGGTAATCCCGCCAGGGCCAGGCGGGCGTATCCATCACCGCGGCTTGCAGCTTCGCCATTTACGCCTCCTTGGCCGGACTGCGCCAGGCCAGATGGTTGATCCAGACCAGGGTCAGCAGCAGCAACGCCGCTACCCCGTTGTGTGCAACGGCAACCGGCAGCGGCAGGGATCCCACCACGTTGGCCACACCCAGTCCCAGTTGCAGCGCCAGCACCGAGGCCAGCACCGTCGCCACCCGGTTTGCCCCGCTCCGGCGCAGGCGCCACCACAGCGACAGCAAGACCAGCGCGGTGATCACCGCCCAGATCCGGTGGCTGACGTGGATGGTCATACGGGCCGGGTAATCCAGCACCCCAAACTCATAGCTGTCTGCCGGGGGTGGCAGCGGATGAAACGCCTCAAGGGGCGCCAGATTGCCCATCCAGTCCCCTTCACAGATGGGCAGTTGGGTGCAGACCAGCGCCGCATAGTTGGCTGAGGTCCAGCCGCCCAGCATGATCTGTCCGACCAGCACCACCAACGCCAACGCCGCCAACACCTTCAGGGGAGACAGGGTCAGCGCCACTGGTCGCTGCCGCAACCACAACAGAAACAGTAGGCTGAAGATAGCAAAGCCCCCAAGCAGGTGCCCCATAACAACCACCGGTAGCAGGTCGAGGGTGACCGTCCACATCCCCAGCGCGGCCTGGAAGATCACCAGTCCCACCAGCGCCCAGGGCAGCTTTTTGGGGCCGGCGTTTTTCAGCGAGATCAGCGCCAGGGCCAGGATCATCAGCCCCAGCGTGCCCGCCACATAGCGGTGCACCATCTCCGCCCAGGCTTTGGCGGCCTCCACCGGCCGCTCCGGGAACCGGGCTTCGGCGATGGGGATATGGTGGTCGGAAGGCACGGTCAGGAAGCCGTAACAGCCAGGCCAGTCAGGACAACCCAATCCGGCGTCGGTCAGGCGGGTAAACGCCCCGAGCAGAATCACCACGAAGGCCAGGGACAGGGTCGCAAAGGTCAGTTTCTTCATCGGGCCTCCTAGCCAATCCGGCTCAGCTTCAACAACTTACGCAGGTCGCTGAGCAGATCACGCCCCTGCTGGATCTGTGCCTCGGTGTCGCTCACCGCAGGGTAAGCCATGACCCACTGGCCAAGGGGGTCCACCACCACCAGGGCGTGCTCATTGAGTGCGGTCACCACCGCGTCGTCTGCCTGGGCCGTGCTCAGGGCGTGTTCGGCCAGTTGTGGCAGGATGCGGGGATCGCTCTGCCCGGTCAGGTACACCAGCGGTACGACCCGGTCCTGCTCGCGTCCCAGGGCGATGTGCGCTTGCTGCATCATAGCGAGGCGGTCGAGGCAGGTAGCCTCGCACACCGGGGGCAACAGGGTGATCATCTGCCACTGCCGGGCGCCAGGATTGTCGGCCGCGAGGCTGTCATAGGAGAGGCCGCTCAGCAGCTGACCCTTATTGGTGGCCCCACCCTGGTACCAGCCCTGGGTGAGATAGAGATAGGCCAGTATCACTGGCAGGAGAAACGCGGCCAGCAGCAGCCACAGGGTGCGCCTGGCAGTACCGTTGTTGTGGGAGTTCATGAGGGCTCCTCTTATTCCACTTCCACGACGACCACCGGTACTGCAGATGGCCAACACTTAAGATTCCAACCTATCGACCTGAGCAGACCGTTGCAAGCGTCCTCGATTCAGCAGGACCAACAGAATGATAGAGAGCGCCACTGCCAGCCCGAACCACTGCAGGGCGTAACCCTGATGCTTCTCCGGGCTGAGGGTAACGGGCGTCCAGGTGCGCTCAAACCCCAGCTCTGCCGGGGACTCCAGCAGCAGGACAACCGGTGCGACCGGGACGCCCCAATGAGCAGACAGCTGGGCCACATCCAGCGCCTGAATGCGGGTAACCGGCCCGGGCTCCGGCAGCAAATCAGGATTGAGTGGGTTGTGGCCCACCTGGTACAGCCGGCCCGCCATCTCAAACCGCTCCGGCAGGGCAGGCAAACCCGGCAGGACACGACTGCCCCGGGGCACCGGAATGAATCCCAGGTCCAGCAGCAGCCAGGGGAAGGCCTGTCCATCCACCCGAACCGGCTGCAGCCAGCGATAGCCCACCTGCCCCTCGCGGGTCTGATTATCCAGCAGGAGCGCCCTGCCCGGCACCGGCGTCGCCACACCGGTGAGGCGATGGCCCGCCAACCGCCCGGGCGAACCGGCGGACAACGGCCAGCTGAGGGTGACGTTCTCCCGGGCCTGCAGGTTGGCCATCAGCGCCTGCTTCTCCCGGGCCCGGTCGAGCTGCCACATTCCCAGCTTGACCAGCACGCCGATGGCCAGCACAGTGAGACACAGGACAGCCCAGGCCGCAGGACGTACAGGCCGGTTCATCCCATCCTCTCTGTCAGCGAAGAAGGAGCTTCTGTGATCACCGCGTTCAAGACCCTCATCGTACTGCTCTTACTCTTTATTCTGTTCAGCCTCGCCCGCGCCGGACTGGCAATGATTCGGGGCGGCGACCGCTCGATGACCCACTATCTGGGTCGCCGCGTGGCGCTTTCCGCTCTGGTGTTGCTGCTGCTTATCGTGGCGATGGCAGCGGGTTGGCTGCCGGTTAATCCCCGCCCTTACTGAGCCGAACGGGTGCGCCCGGCGCACCCGTCGCGTCACCCACGTCCTCTGTCAGAGCACGTACACAAAGACAAACAGGCAGATCCACACCACATCAACGAAGTGCCAGTACCAGCTGGTGGCCTGAAAGCCAAAGTGCTGCTCTGGAGTAAAGTGGCCCTTCAGCACCCGGAAGAACATCACGATCAGCATGATGGTCCCCAGGGTGACGTGCATGCCGTGGAATCCGGTCAGCAGGAAGAAGGTGTTGCCGTATATGCCGGAGTCCAGGGTCAGGCCCATCTCGGTGTAGGCGTGGATGTACTCCTCCCCCTGGAGAAAGAGAAAGGTGACACCCAGCACGATGGTCAATGCCAGCCAGCCGGTCAGCACGCCGCGCTTGTTCTGCTCCAGCGCCACGTGTGCCACGTGCAGGGTGACGGAGGAGACCACCAGGATCAGGGTGTTGTAGAGCGGCAGGCCGCCCCAGCCCATCGCCTGGGTTTCGGTTCCGCCCGGGGTTTTCACCAGCGGCCAGACCGCTTCAAAAGCGGGCCACAGCACCTCGCTGGTCATCGCGTTGTTGCCGGCACCGCCGAGCCAGGGCACGGCCACCATGCGGGCGTAGAACAGCGCACCGAAGAAGGCAGCAAAGAACATCACTTCGGAGAAGATGAACCAGCTCATGCCCTGGCGGAATGAGCGATCCATCTGCCGGGAGTAGAGGCCGGACATCGACTCGTTGATCACATTGCGGAACCACCCCACCACCATAAAGAGGATGGTGGCGACCCCGGCCAGCAGCACATAGCCTCCGAAGCCGCCGCCTTTGGACAGGCTCGCCACGTAGTTGCCGGCGCCCAGCGCAATCAGAAACAGACCCACGGCACCGACAATGGGCCAGGGGCTCTGGGCGGGGACGTAATAGCGTTCGTGTTGACTCATTTTGGTCTCCTTACCCTCGCTCACTCACCTTGTCGGTGATGTTGTAGAGCGTGTATGAGAGGGTCACGGTATGGATGTCCGGCGGCAGCGCCGGGTCCAGATAGAACAGCAGGCCCAGTTCGGCTTCCTCGCCCGCTTCCAGCGGTTGCTGGTTAAAGCAGAAGCACTCCACCTTGGAGAAGTAGAGTGCCCCCTGCCCGGGACTGACTGAGGGGATGGCCTGGCCAACGGTGGCATTGCCGGACAGGTTACGAGCGTAAAACGCCACCTGCCGGCTTTCGCCCGGATGCACCTTGAGGCGGTTCACCATGGGCTTGAACTCCCACGGCATATCGCCCTGTACCCGGGCGATAAACTCCACGGTCACCACCCGCTTTTCATCCACGGTGCGACTGGCGGCCGCCACCTCCCCGGAGGTTTTGCCGTTGATGCCGGTAATGTCGCAAAACACGTCGTAGAGCGGCACCAGGGCAAAGCCGAAGCCGAACATCCCCACCACCACCAGAAACAGGGTGGTGATGAGGCGCTTGTTGTCATGGGGATTCGCCATGCTGACCTCAGGCGATCTTCGGCGGCGTATCGAAGGTGTGCAGAGGCGCCGGCGACGGCACCGTCCACTCCAGCCCTTCGGCCCCATCCCAGGGCTTGGCCGGCGCCTTTGCGCCACCCCGGATGCACTTGATCACCACCGCAAGGAAGATCAACTGCGACAGGCCAAAGGCGAAACCGCCGAGGGACACCACCTGGTTGATGTCAGCAAACTGCAGCGCGTAATCGGGGATCCGTCGCGGCATACCGGCCAGGCCGAGGAAATGCATGGGGAAAAACAGCACGTTGACCGAAATGATGGAGGTCCAGAAGTGCCATTTCGCCAGGGTTTCCGAGTACATGTGGCCGGTCCATTTCGGCAGCCAGTAGTACGCCGCTGCCATGATGGAGAACACCGCTCCCGTCACCAGCACGTAGTGGAAATGCGCCACCACGAAGTAGGTGTCGTGGTACTGGAAATCCACGGGAGTGATCGCCAGCATCAGGCCGGACAGGCCACCAATGGTGAACAGCACAATGAACGCCAGTGCGAACAGCATCGGTGCTTCAAAGCTGATCGACCCGCGCCACAGAGTGGCCACCCAGTTAAACACCTTCACGCCCGTGGGCACCGAGATGAGCATGGTGCAGTACATGAAGAACAGCTCCGCCGCCACCGGCATGCCGGTGGTGAACATGTGGTGCGCCCAAACGATGAAGGAAAGCCCGGCGATGGACGCTGTGGCGTACACCATTGAGGCATAGCCAAACAGCTTTTTGCGTGAGAACGCCGGCACAATGGCGGAGATCACCCCAAATGCCGGCAGGATCATGATGTACACCTCGGGGTGCCCGAAGAACCAGAAGATGTGCTGGAACATCACCGGGTCCCCGCCACCAGCCGCATCGAAGAAGCTGGTGCCGAAGTACTTGTCGGTCAACACCATGGTGACCACGCCCGCCAGCACCGGCATCACCGCAATCAACAGGAACGCGGTGATCAGCCAGGTCCAGACGAACAGCGGCAGCTTCATCCAGGTCATGCCCGGAGCGCGCAGGTTCACAATGGTCACGATCACGTTGATCGCGCCCATGATGGAGCTGATCCCCATGATGTGAACCGAGAACACAAACAGCGCGGTGGAGTCGCCGCTGAACGCGGTCGACAACGGGGCGTAGAAAGTCCAGCCGAACGCCGGGCCGCCCCCCTCCATAAACAGGCTGCCGATGAGCAGGGCGAAGGCGAACGGCAGGATCCAAAAGCTCCAGTTGTTCATTCGCGGCAACGCCATGTCCGGCGCCCCGATCATCATCGGGATCATCCAGTTGGCCAGACCGGTAAAGGCCGGCATCACGGCACCAAATACCATGATCAGGCCGTGTACTGTGGTCATCTGGTTAAAAAAGTGCGGGTCCACCAATTGCATGCCGGGCTGGAACAGTTCGGCCCGGATCACCATCGCCATGGCGCCGCCGGTCAGGAACATGATGAAACTGAACCAGAGGTAAAGCGTGCCAATCTCTTTGTGGTTGGTGGTCAGCAGCCAACGCTTGATCCCGCTGGGGTGATGCTCGTGATGGTCATGCTGCTCTTCAATGACGCCGGGGCGTTCCAGCTCCTCAACGGCGCTGTCCGTTACAACAGTATTCATTCCCTAATCTCCTGCTACTGGCCGAGGGCCTTGGCCACTTCCGCGGTTTGCACCACGTCACCGGTCTGGTTGTCCCAGGCGTTGCGCTGGAAGGTGATCACCGAGGCCAGTTCTTTGAGGGTCAGCTGGCTGGAAAACGCCTGCATGGCGGTACCGGGTTTGCCGTGCACCACGATGTTGACGTGTGCCTCCAGGGGGCCGGTCGCAATGGGGCTGCCGTTGATGGCGGGGAACACGCCCTGCAGGCCCATGCCGTTGGGCTGGTGACAGGCGGCACATCGGCCGTTGTAGATCTGCTCGCCAAGGGCCATCGCTTCGTCCAGGGTCAGGGTTTGCGCCAGGGACGCCTGCTCCGCTTCCGCCGCCGCCACGCTGGCCTGCTTCTGCTCCGCCAGCCATAGGTCGAACTCTGCCTCCGGCAGCACTTTGACCACCACGGGCATAAAGCCGTGATCCTTGCCGCACAGTTCGGCACATTGGCCGCGGTAGGTGCCCGGTTCGTCCACCTTGGTCCAGGCCTCATTGATGAAGCCCGGGTTGGCGTCTTTCTTCACCGCAAACGCCGGCACCCACCAGGAGTGGATCACGTCGTCGGAAGTCAGCAGGAAGCGCACCTTACGGTTGGCAGGCAAGACCAGCGGCTTATCCACCTCAAGCAGGTAGTTTTCGCCCTTGGCTTCGGCGTTGGCGATCTGCTCCGCCGGGGTGGCAAGCAGACTGTAGAACGCCACGTCGTGATCAAAGTATTGGTAGTGCCACTTCCACTGGGACCCGGTGATCTGGATGGTGAGTTCCGCTTCGGAGGGGTCCTCCATCGCGATCAGGGTGCTGGTGGCCGGCACCGCCATACCGATGAGGATCAGGAACGGAATGACCGTCCACAGGATCTCCACCTTGGTGCTTTCATGAAAATGCGCGGGCACGGCGCCTTTGGATTTGCGATGGCGGATCAGGGCGTAAATCATCACCCCGAACACCACCGCGGCGATGGCGCAGCAGATGTAGAAAATGGTCATATGCAGGCCGTAGACCTGCTGGCTGATTTCGGTCACCCCGGATGTCATGTTCCAGGAGGATCCTTCCGCCATCGATGGCATGGCCATCAGGGCAGCAACGCTGCCCAACAGCTTGGACTTCACACACGTTCTCCTCTGACGATTGCTTTCGCAATGTCCAGAGAAGAGCCATCACAGCACGGCTTTGCTCTATGTCAGCTCCCCTCCCCATAAGGGCACGGGCATACGCTTTCACTGCTTACGTAACGGCTGCCTTGCGGCCAACGGCGCCCGATATGTTGTGGTAATTTGGGCACCCATGCTGCTCAAGTTACAAGCTGCACACAAGTTGATCAAGATCATAAAATTTCGAGCGAAATGAGAAAGGACCTTTCGTATCTTCGCCCCTCAACGCGGGCACTGAGGCCGGGACAGGCCGTGGGCTATCCACGCTTCAGCATTGGCAGGGAACGCGCACCATCCGTGCGGAGGGCCCGATAAGGCCGGAGCCGGAAGGCAACAGCATTGGCGCAACACTGCAGCGGCGACCGGGAAAGACAGGCGGGTAAAAGGCTGTGCAGGGATACGGCGCGGGCCAACACACCGGGTGACGCGCCATCACGGCGCGTCACTCAGTGCAGAGCGCGGGTGATCTCCAGGGGGTGGGACTGGCCCGCTTCAAACAGGAAGGCGGGGCAGTGGGCGCGGCGGGACACCAGCTCAAGGCGACGGCGGTCACGGGCGTCCAGTTGCGGCACCCAGGCCAGCGCAACCGCACAGGTATGGCCGGACACCGCCTGCTCCAGTGCCCACTGGGCGGCGACGTCATCGTCGCAGCGCACTTGCAGCACACGGCTGAGATCGACCCCCGCCTTAGCCAGGACCGATTTCCAGTCGTAAGCCGGCGGGTTAATCAACAACAGCCAGCGGGGTGCGCGGCTGAAGTCCGCCAGCTGGGGGGCCAGGGATGCCAGCGCATCGCGTCCGGCATCGTCTCCCTGGGCGCTGGTGCGGATCTGCTGCCAGTCGAAGCCGGGTTGTTGCCACAGACCCGGATGTTCCCGTCGCACTCCCTGCCGCGTTTTCATTACTGCCATCCTCCGTTGCGCACCACGCCCACGGCCAGCCCTTCAATGGTCAGCGGGGTATCGGCGAGATCGACGACGATAGGCTCGTAATCGACGTTTTCTGCATGCAGATAGACCACATTTCCTTGGCGTTCAAAGCGCTTCACTGTCACCTCGTCATCCCCCACCCGGGCCACCACAACCTGACCGTTACGGGCGTCTCGGGTCTGGTGAACCGCCAGCAGATCGCCATCCAGAATGCCGATCTCCTTCATGGAATCACCGCGCACCCGAAGCAGGTAGTTGGCGGCCGGACGGAAAAGGTTGCCGTCCATCTGGTAATGCGTTTCCACATGCTCCTGCGCCAGGATCGGCTCACCGGCGGCCACACGGCCAATCAACGGCAGGCCCAACTGCTCCGGGTCCGGCTCGTTATAGAGCAGACGAATGCCACGGGAGGTGCCGGGTACGATCTCGATAAACCCTTTGCGGGCCAGTGCCTTGAGGTGCTCCTCGGCGGCATTGGCGCTTTTGAAACCCAGCTGACGGGCAATCTCCGCCCGGGTCGGGGGCATCCCGGTGTCCTGCATATGCTGACGCACCAGGTCAAACACCTGATTCTGACGGGGCGTGAGTGGCTTCATCGCGGGCAAGCTCCTGGGGACCGGCTAAATCCCTGTTTATTCATACAGTAGATACTGTGAGTATATACAGCATGGCGATGAATTCAACAGTTCACTGCACAAAGTTATCCTCTTGTTCTATCAAGAAGAGAGCAGAGCAGAAGGATGTCGGGCCATGCAGGCACCTCCGACCAGGCAGGGCCAAACACAATCGACTCTGTCAGCGCTGCCAGTTGTTACGCTTTCGGTGTACACTCTGCCCCAATTCCGTTCGTCCAGAATTAAGAAGCATACTGCGTGAGTCACAACATCTTGCCGGCGTGGCAGCAGCCACTCCGATGGGCCCAGAAAGCTCTGGTGACCAGTAAGCCGGTCCCTCAGGACCCCATCGCCGAACTGGATCTCGATCCCGCTCGCCCCATGGTATACGTGCTGCCCCACGAGTCCTTCTCCGACCGCCTGGCCCTGCACGAGTGCTGCGAGAAACTGGGGCTGCCCAGCCCCTTTGAACCGCTCGAGATCAAAGGCGAAACCGTCAGCCGCATCATTGCACTGGAGCCGGCACAAATGCTGTTCGGCCAGGGCCGTCGAACCGACTTCAAGGCCCGGTTCGAACGTCTGCTGGCGCTCCACCGCGAGCACGACGACCTGGATGTCCAGGTGGTGCCGGTCAGCTTGCTCTGGGGCCGCAACCCGGGCAAAGAGGAGAGCGTCAAGGCGACACTGCTGAACAAGCAGAACCCCACCTGGCTGCGTAAGACGTTTATCCTGGCGATGCTGGGACGGGACAACTTTATCCGTTTCTCCCGCGCCGTCTCCCTGCGCCATATGGCCGACAACCACGGCACCGACGCCACCATCGCCAATAAGCTGGCCCGCGTGGCCCGCGTTCACTTTGGTCGCCAGCGCACCGTTGCCACCGGACCCCGTTTGCCGGACCGCCAGGCGCTGTTCCACGGCCTGCTGGCTTCCGAAGCGATCAAGGAAGCGATCGCCGACGAAGCCAAGAGCAAGAAGATCTCTGAAGCCAAGGCCCGCGAGCGCGCGCTGGAGTACCTGGAAGAGATCGCCGCGGACTACTCCGACAGCCTGATGCGGATCGGTGACCGGGTGCTGACCTGGCTCTGGAACAAACTCTACAAGGGCATCAATGTCCGCGGGGCGGAGCAGGTACGCCAGCTGTCCCAGGATGGCCACGAAATCGTCTTTGTCCCCTGCCACCGCAGCCACATGGACTACCTGCTGCTCTCCTACGTGATTTACCGTCAGGGCATGGTACCGCCGCACATCGCCGCAGGGGTGAACCTCAACTTCTGGCCTGCCGGCCCCATCTTCCGGCGTGGCGGCGCGTTCTTTATCCGCCGCTCCTTCAAAGGCAACAAGCTCTACTCCGCGGTGTTCCGGGAGTATCTGGACCAGCTGTTTAAACGCGGCTACTCCGTGGAGTACTTCTGTGAAGGTGGCCGCTCCCGCACCGGACGACTGCTGCCGCCCAAGACCGGCATGATCGCCATGACGATCAACAGCGTCCTGCGCGGCATTGAGCGCCCGGTAACGCTGGTGCCGGTATACCTCGGCTATGACCACGTGATGGAGGTGTCCACCTATCACAAGGAGCTGGCCGGCAAGAAGAAAGAGAAAGAGAGCGCCTGGCAGGTGTTTTCCGCCATTCGCAAACTGAAGGACTACGGTCAGGGCTACGTGAACTTTGGCGCCCCCATCACCGTGCATCACTTCCTCAATGAGCACGCCCCAAGCTGGCGCGCCGACACCGCAGAAGGGGACATGAAGCACGCCTGGATGACGCCCACGGTCAACAAGCTGGCCAACCAGTTGATGACGCACATCAACGACACGGCCGCGGCGTCCGCCATGACCCTGACCGCCTCCATCCTGCTGGCGACTGAGCAGCATGCCATGCCCCGCAAGGCGTTGGAGAAGCAGCTGGACTTCTATCTGGACCTGCTGCGTGCGGTGCCCTACACCCCGCTGGCCACGGCACCGGAAGGGGATGGTAAAGACCTGCTGAAGCAGGTGCTGGATCTCAACAAATTCCAGCTCAGCGAAGACGCCATGGGGGAGATCGTCTCCATCCACGAAGGCAATGCCATCACCCTGACCTACTACCGCAACAACACGCTGCACCTGCTGGTGTTGCCGGGTCTGATGGCCAGTCTGCTGCTGCGCAAGGGCCGCATGAGCCGCGAAGCGATCATCGAAGAGACCCGCTCCCTCTATCCGCTGCTGGAGGCGGAGCTGTTTATGGGCCTCAACGACAGCGAGCTGGAGTGCTACCTGAACGCCCTGCTGAATGAATTGGTGCGTCTCGAGATGGTAGAAGACTGCAAAGAGGGGCTGGTGCCCCGTCAAAGCCGTCGGGCGGAGCTGTACAACCTGGCCAACCAGGTACAGGAAACCCTGCAGCGTTACGCCATCGTGCTCTCCCGCCTGAAGCGGGAGCCGGAGATCGAGCGCAGCACGCTGGAGAAGGAGAGCCAGATCCTCGCGGAGCGCCTGTCCCGGCTGCATGGCCTCAGTGCCCCGGAGTTCTTCGACAAGAAGGTGTTCACCACCCTGACCACCCGCCTGAAGGAGATGGGCTGCCTTGGCGAGGACGCGGACAAGGAGAAGGTAACGGCACTGGCCAAGACCGTGCTGGGCCTGATCCCCGCCTCGATCCACAGCAGCATCGTGAACAACGATTAACTCGTTACACTGTACGGAAGGGCGGGCACTCCCCGCCCTTTTTTAATGGCCGGACCATGACCCAAGAGAACGCTGTCCTGACCCTGCGAGCCGAGCGCCTGGCGCTGGCAAGCAAACCCTTTGCCGCCCGGGGCGCCACCGTTGAACGCTGTCCCCGCTGCCAGATTGCCTCGGCCCACTGCTGCTGCGCCTGGGCGCGTCCTGGCCAGAGCCCGCTGCGCTTCTGCCTGCTGATGCACCACAAAGAACCGATGAAACCGACCAACACCGGTCGCCTGATCGCCGAGATCCTGCCGGACACCGCCGCCTTCTGCTGGGACCGCACCGAGCCGGACGCGACCCTGCTGGCCCTGTTGGCGGACCCGCAATACCAGCCGATGATCGTGTTCCCGGGGCAGTACAGTGAACCGGGGCGCGTGGTTGAGCGGATAGGGGTGAGCGAGGGCAAAACCCCGCTGTTGATCCTGTTGGATGGCACCTGGAAGCAGGCCAGAAGGATGTTCCAGAGCGACTACCTGGCCGATTTCCCGGTGCTCTCCATCACACCGGAAGCCTTAAGTCGCTATAAGTTGCGCAGCGCCGCCCACGACCACCAACTGGCCACCGCCGAGGTGGCCGCCCAGGTGCTGGCCATCGGCGGTGACGAACGCAACGCCCAGGTGTTGGACGCGTATTTCCAGGTCTTCTCTCAACGTTACTACGCCGGAAAGCGGCAACTGCCGGTCACCTCAGAGACCGAACCCTTTGCCTTCCTGGAGGGGATCCCCCGCTAGGGCAGCCCCCACGCCAAACCCGATAGAAGGGAGCTTACGCCCCGGTCTCCGGTTCCAGAAGCAACACCATGCCCTGGCTGTCCCGCACGCGCACGCGGCTGCCGGCAGCGAGGGGAATGTCACAGCGAACCCGCCACAGGGTGTCGCCAATCTGGATCCGGTCCTCCCCCGGCAACAGGTCTTTTTCCAGTACCACGACGCGGCCAACCAACTGCCCTGCCCGGTCGTTCAGCCCGGGCAGCTCCGACGCCTGATTGAAGCGGCGGAAGCCGCGCCAGTAGATGATGGTAAAGGCCACCGCGGTAACGGCGAAAATCATAAACTGCCCGGACCAGGCCAGCTCCGGCCAGAGCCACATCAGCACCGCGACCAGAATCCCTGCGGCGGCCGCCCCAAGCAGAAAACCTCCCGCGCCCAGGGCTTCCAGCCCCAGCAGCACCAGCCCTAAAACCAGCCAGTGCCAGGCCGCCAATCCATCAAACACCGCCATTCAGCGTCTCCTTTCCGCGCTCTTTGAACAGTTCGGCGATGCCGCCTACGGCCCCAATCAGGTTGCCGGCTTCCAGCGGCATCATCACCAGCTTACTGTTATCAGCGGCTGCCACCTCTTTAAGCGCTTCCACGTACTTTTGCGCCACGAAGTAGTGAATGGCCTGCATGTCCCCTTCGGCAATCGCCCGGGAGACCATGGTCGTTGCCGCCGCTTCCGCTTCGGCCAGACGCTCCCGCGCCTCCGCCTCACGCTTGGCCGCTTCCAGTTGACCTTCAGCCTTGAGAATGGCGGACTGCTTCTCGCCCTCCGCCACCTTGATGGCCGCCTCACGTTCCCCTTCCGCTTCCAGGATGGCGGCGCGCTTTTCCCGCTCCGCCTTCATCTGCCGGGCCATGGCGTCCACCAGATCCGCCGGGGGGCTGATGTCGCGGATCTCAATGCGGGTCACTTTGACGCCCCAGGGGTCGGTTGCCTCGTCCACCTTAATGAGCAGCTCGGCGTTGATGCGGTCCCGATTGGAGAGCATCTCGTCCAGTTCCATGGAGCCCAATACCGCACGGATGTTGGTCATCACCAGGTTCTGCATGGCCAGCTCCAGGTTATTGACCTCATAGGAGGCGCGCACCGGATCCTGCACCTGGTAAAAACAGACCGCGTCGGTAGTGACCTGGGCGTTATCTGCGGAGATCACCTCCTGGGGCATGATGTCCAGTACCTGCTCCATCATGTTTTGTTTGCGGCCGATGCCATCCACCAGAGGCACAATGAGATTCAGTCCAGGGGGCAGCGTGCGGGTAAATTTGCCAAAGCGCTCCACCGTGTACTGGTAGCCCTGCGGCACCATCTTTACGCCAGTCGCCACCAGGATAACCGCCAGCCCAACCAGAACCAGGGCAACAATATCGGTACCAAACATCTTTCACTCCATTGAAATGTCGACCAAAAATTCGACTCTACTCCATTCGCCCCGCCGGTGACAGCATTCAGCAGCGAACCGGTCTGCTACACTCGGCCAACCGGTATCATCACCGGCAGCCCATCCGGAGGAGTTTGCAATGAACGCAAGGATCTCTGTTGTGGCGGCTCTGATCCTGTTGAGTCTGACCGCCTGCAGTGAACAGAAGAAAGAGGAGCTGGAAGACGCCCTCGACAAGGCCGCCAGCAAAGCGGAGCAGATGAAAGAGGACGCTCAGGCCGCCGCCGAAGACGCGTATGAAGACGCCAAGGATGCCACCCAGGACGCCTACGAGGGCGCCAAGGATGCCACCCAGGACGCGTATGAGGACGCTAAAGACGCAACCCAGGACGCCTATGAGGGCGCCAAAGACGCCACTCAGGATGCCTACGATGACGCCAAAGGGGCTGCTGAGGACGCTTATGAGGACGCTAAGGGCGCCACCGAAGAAGCGATTGACGAGGCCCAGAAACAGGCCGAAGAGCTGAGCGAGGAAGCCAGGAAAGAGGCTGAAAAGCAGCGGGAGAAGCAATAAATGAAACGGGAGCGCCTGGCGCTCCCGTTGGCTTTTCAGTCGAGGTTGAACAACCGCTTCTTATCCTCGTCTGACAGCTCATTGGCCGGTTTGGCGTCCTTGATGGTTTCAGCCACCGCATAGGCACGCTGCACCGCAGGCCGTTTCTCCATGCGAGCCAGCCAGGCCGCCATATTGGGAAACTGTTTCAAATCCTGTCCCTGCCCTTCCCACAGCTTGGCCCACGGGAAGATCGCCATATCCGCAATGGAGTACTCACCGGCGACGTAGTCTTTGCCCGCCAGCTGCTTATCCAGCACGCCATACAGGCGGGCGGTCTCCTTGATGTAGCGTTGCTGGGCGTAGGGGATGGTCTCCGGGGCATAGTGGTTGAAGTGGTGGTTCTGACCCGCCATCGGCCCCAGCCCGCCCATCTGCCAGTACAGCCACTGCAATACTTCCATCCGGGGACGGGGCTGCTTGGGCAGAAACTGCCCCACCTTGTCCGCCAGGTATTCCAGAATCGCGCCGGACTCAAACACCGACAGAGGCGTGCCGCCGTCCGCCGGGGCGCGATCGACGATCGCCGGCATCCGGTTGTTCGGGGCGATGGCAAGGAATTCGGGTTTGAATTGGTCACCGGCGCCAATGTTCACCGGCACAATGCGGTACTCCAGGCCCGCTTCCTCCAAAAACAGGGTGATCTTGTGACCATTGGGAGTGGGCCAGTAGTGCAGTTCGATCATTCAGTGCTCCTAGCAAAGTGAAACCCTCAGACGAGGAGAGCTTAAACGATGTCACCGTGGTTGACGATCACCTAAGCTCAGGTAAGACGTGGTGGTTCTGGAGACCGGATGCACCGACTAACTGTTGCATTGATGCTCCTTCTGGCGGCACTGACCGCCAACGCAGAAGTGGTGGAGAAAGGGCTGTTTGCCAGCGATCGCCATGACGCCGCTTTGCTGTTGTCTTCTGAACGCATCCCCGCCCGACTCGGCAACCTGTTCGGCTTTCGTTTTCTCCCCGATCCCAGCTGGGATGCCACTGTCCCGCTTCAGGTGGTGGTCCAGCACCCGCCCATGCCGCCGTTGGGTCATGAGGCCAGCGGCTGGGTGCAGTACCTGCAGCCGGATCAGCCCAATACCGTGGTGTGGAAATTTGAGTACGAGGAGGAGTTGCAGCCCGGCGAGTGGGTGATCTTCCTGATGCAGGATGACGTGCCGCTCTTGATGGAACGCTTCGAGGTGATCCTGCTGCCGGAAGCACAGTTCCTTTGATGGGGATCCGGCACCTTGACTCTCCCCTCGTGGGAGACTTTAGCCTGAGCGTATCCCTTCTCTGAGAGCGTGTTGTCATGACCATCCAACTGCAGTTAGAAGGGGCGCGATGCGCCTCCTGCGTCAGTAAAATTGAAACGGCACTGATGGCCCTTTCCGGCGTCAGTGCGGTTCAGGTCAACCTGGCGGATCAGAGCGTCGAGGTGACGGGCAATGCCTCCGAAGCCGACCTGATCGCCGCCCTGGAGGCCGTCGGCTACCCCGCCCGTCCCCTGGCCACCAACCAGGACACCTGTCCGTTCCGGGCATGCGCTGTGCCGGTTGTGTCGGCAAGATCGAAAACGCCCTCAGTACGTTGCCCGGCATGTCACAGGTGCAGGTCAACCTGGCCGACAAAACCGTGCTGATTTCCGGCCGCTACGATCTGCCCCAAGCCCTGGCGGCACTGGAGTCCATCGGCTATCCCGGCGAGTTGCAGGAGCCAACCCTGGCCGAAGAGGACAGCGAACATCGCGCCGGCTTCCGCACCCAGATGATCCAAAGCGTCCTCGCCCTGACCCTTGGGCTGGGGATGATGGTCTGGGGCTGGATCGATGGCATGACGGTCGACTCCCGCAGCGACCAGTGGCTGTGGGGCGGCGCCGGACTGCTCACCCTGGTGATGTTGATTTACGCCGGAGGGCACTACTTCCGTGGCGCCTGGCAGGCCCTGAAACACGGCAGTGCCACCATGGACACCCTGATCGCCCTCGGCACCGGCACCGCCTGGTTGTTCAGCATGGCGGTGGTGCTGTTCCCCAACGCCTTTCCTGCCGGCAGCCGCCACCTCTATTTTGAGGCCTCGGCCATGATCATCGGTCTGATCAACCTGGGGCAGGCCCTGGAGCATCGGGCCAAAAGCAAAACCAACAGCGCCCTGCGCCAATTGATGGCGTTGCGGCCCAAAACCGCCCGTGTCTTGCGGGGCGGCCAGGAGCAGGACCTGCCCATCCGTCTGGTTCAGGTGGGGGACCGATTGCGCCTTCGCCCCGGCGAGCAGGTGCCCGTTGATGGCCTGGTGGACGAGGGTCGCTCGCTGGTGGACGAATCGATGCTCACCGGCGAACCGATGCCGGTGGAAAAATCCCCCGGCAGTGAACTGAGCGCCGGCACCCTCAATAAGCAGGGCAGCCTGATCATGACCGCCCGGCGCGTTGGGGCAGACACCGCCCTGGCCCGCATCATCGAGCTGGTCCGGCACGCCCAGAGCAGCAAGCTGCCCATCGCCAACCTGGCCAACCGCATCTCCGCCGTGTTCGTCCCGGCCGTGGTGCTGATCGCCCTGATCAGCGCCGCCATCTGGTACCTCTGGGGGCCAGATCCGCGCCTCAGTCACGCTCTGGTGGTGCTGACCACGGTGCTGATCATCGCCTGTCCCTGCGCCCTTGGACTGGCCACCCCCATGTCGGTGATCAATGGCGTCGGCAAGGCCGCTCAGCTGGGGTTGCTGGTGCGGGAGGGGCGGGCGCTGCAAACCGCCACCGATCTCAACGCCCTGGTGGTGGACAAAACCGGAACCCTCACCGAAGGCCGCCCGTCGGTGACCGACCGCATCCCGGCGCCCGGTGTCGACCCGGACGACCTGCTGCGCAAAGCCGCGGCGCTTGAGCAGGGCTCGGAGCACCCGCTGGCGGAAGCGATCCTGCGGGCTGCTGACGGTACGTCCCTGCCCTCGCTCAGTGACTTTGAAGCCCACACCGGCTTGGGTGTGGAGGGCCGGGTGGAGGGCCAGCACCTGCTGCTGGGCAATCAAGCCATGATGACCCGCTGGGCGGTGGAAACCCAATCACTGGATGGCGATGTCGCGCGTCTGGCCAACGAGGGCAAAACCCCGGTTTACCTTGCTGCTGACGGTCAGCTGTGTGGCGTCCTCGCCATTGCCGACCCCCTTCGCAGCGACGCCAAATCCGCCATCGACCGCCTGCATGGGCAAGGCATCAAGGTGGTGATGCTGACCGGCGACCACCCGGACACCGCCGCCGCGGTTGCCCGCCAATTGGGAATTGACCGTTTCGAGGCGCAGATGCGGCCGGAAGACAAGGTTCGGGTGCTCAAATCGTTGCAGGCGGCCGGTGACAAGGTGGCGATGGCTGGCGACGGCATCAACGATGCCCCCGCATTGGCGCAGGCGGACGTCGGCTTTGCCATCGGCTCCGGCACCGACATCGCCAAAGCCTCGGCGGACATCATCCTGATCCGCTCGTCACTGCATGGCGTCGCCGACGCCATTGCGCTGTCCCGGGCCACCCTGCGCAACATCAAGCAGAACCTGTTTGGTGCCTTTATCTACAACAGCCTGGGGATCCCCATCGCTGCGGGAGTGCTCTACCCCCTCACCGGCACCCTGTTGAATCCCGTGGTGGCGGGGGCGGCGATGGCGCTCTCATCGCTGACCGTGGTCACCAACGCCAACCGATTGCGCTGGTTCCAACCCAAATAAAAAAACGGGCCCGTTCGGGCCCGTTTTTTTCACATTGGCTATTGACTCTCCAGTTGGAAGAGACCTTAAGCTGCTCACATGATGACAAAACGCACACGCCGTTGGCCCGACACCTTGCTGCTGCTTCTGCTGACCCTGATGCTCAGTGTCGGCCAGGTGATCGCACAGCCGTCCAGCGCCTTTGGCCACGCCAATTCGCAGGCCATGATGCACTGCGATCACCCGATGGAGGACGGCAATTCCGCCCCCTGTGGGGCATGGGACAACGCGTGTCCGGATTCCCATTGTCATCTCGTCAATCTGGCGTTGCCCGCCTCCTCCGCTCGTCCCCAGGTGGTGACGGCGAGCAAACCTGAGCGCGCGCCCACACCCGCTTTACCGGATCCTCCTCTGGCCATGCCCTGGGTGATCCCCATCCGCTGACTCCAACCTCAATCCGGTCCATTGGACCCCTTAAATTTACATTGATTGGAGTACCACTGATGAAAACCCTGACTGTTTTTGCTGCAACCCTGACCCTGTTTGCTTCTCTGTCCCAGGCGGCCGAGATCCAACTGGATCCCGACCTGACGCTGCTCTCCCACAATGGCGAAGCACACACCCAATATGGCGGCAAGTTTGCCCTGGAAAACGGCAAACAGGTGCTGGAACTGCGCTATGACGCCATTTTCCAGGTGAGTTCTGAAATGCATGAGAGCGTTCGCTCCCCCGCTTTCTATCTGGTCTTTGATGCGGCGGATGAGGAGCAATACCGAGTGACCTGGCCAGAGGTTAACACCGTGGCCGAGGCCAAACAGCGGGCAAAAGCCCCCCAACTGACCTTGACCAACGGTCAGGGAGAAGCGGTCGCTTATACCCTGCAAAACCACGATCAACTGGTCTACCAGATGCTGCTTAGCCAGAATCGTTAAGCCCTCTGAACTGCACCAAACTCAGGGCTCCGACCATTCGGGGCCCTGTCTTGTATGGGGCAAGACCACCCGATACACTCAGAATCTTATTCAAAGGGAAGCGCAAGGGATGACAAGGAGTCTTTCGCCCGTTGCCCGGGCTCGACGATGGCACCGGGTATTGATGTGGTTCATCGGCCTGCAGATGGTGATCTGGGCCGTCAGTGGCAGCTATTTCGCCCTGATGAACATCCACTTTATTCACGGTGACCATCTGGTTGCCCCCCCCTCCCGCTCCCTCAGTGGGGAGGCGTTCTCTCTGCCCTTCAGCACCCTTCAGGCCCGCTATCCCGATGCCACCGAATTCAGCCTGACCCAGATCGCCGGGCAACCGGTCATCCGCCTGCAGCAGGATGGGCAATGGCAGTTGTTGGACCCCGCAAGTGGCGACCTTCTGCCTCCCGTTTCCGCCTCACTGGCGCAGCAGATCGGCAACGAGGCTTACCAGGGTGACGGCACGCTTACCAACATCACCCTGCTGACCGACACCGCACCGTCAGAACTGAGTCCCCGACATCTGCCCGCCTGGCGTCTCGACTACGATGATGGCGGCCAAACCAGCCTCTATGTCTCCCAACTCAGTGGCGAGGTGGTGACCAAGCGCCACCGTTACTGGCGCTGGTTTGATCAACTCTGGTATCTGCACATCCTCGACTACGACGACGGCGAGGATCTCAACAACCCGCTGCTGCGCACCGCAGCCTGGCTTGCCCTGGCGGGCGCCCTGAGCGGCGCCTTGCTGCTGTGGTTTCGGATGAGGAAGCGGTCATGATGCGCTGGCACAAATGGGCCGCTCTGCTGGTGGGCCTGCAGATGCTGATCTGGATTGGCACCGGCATCTATTTCAATCTGGTGGATCACCAGCGCGTCGGCGGCCACCAATATCACCAACGCGGGCCGGAGCCGGCGTGGTCCCTGCAGCAGCTGGTCGACCCCACTCCCCTGCTGACCCGCTACGCTCCGGTGGTTCGACTGAGTCTGGTCGATCGCGCGGGCCGCCCCCATTATCAACTGGAGCACCAGCGCCGGCTTTATCCTCACCAGTCGCAATCCCTAACGCTGGTGGACGCCCTCAGCGGCGAACCCGTGCGCGTCGACGCCGCTCTGGCCGAAGCGGTAGCCCGCGCCAGCTACCGGGGGCCCGGTGACGTCACAGCCGTCACGACCCTGCCGCCCGGCAGTGCTGAACTGCCCAAAGAGGAAAACCCGGTGTGGCGGGTGGCGTTCGCCGACGATCTGGACACGGTGGCCTTTGTTGATGGCCACAGCGGCCGCCTGATTGAGCATCAGAACCGGCACAGCCGGGAAGCCGCCCTGATGCTGAAGCTGCACTTTATGGATTACGCCAACCAGGGCGGCTTCAACCACCCCCTGATGTGGGCATTTGCCCTGATGAGCCTGGCCCTCTCCCTGAGCGGGCTGACCCTGTTGTGGCGTCGGCTCAGGCTGAACCTGAAACACTGGCGCACCCGGCCGGTGACCCTGCACACCCCGGGCGGCCCCCAGTGGCTCCGCCTCGCTCCACGCCAGTCGGTGCTGGACGCGATGCAGCGCGACGGCTTGGCAGTGCGCTCCGAGTGTGGCGGTGGCGGCAGTTGCGGGCGATGCCGCGTCCGTCTGGAACCGGGGGCGCCCATCTCGGCCGCCGAACAGCGTTTTCTCAGTGCCCGCCATCTGGAGCAGGGCTGGCGTTTGGCGTGTCAGCAGTACGGTGGCTGAGGGGTTACGAGGGGCGGGTGGACAACACCATGCCCCGCAACCAACTGAACACCATCAACAGCACGCCCACACCGCCCAGCGCCATCAGTCCGGTTGAAATCAGGGCATTCACCGCATCCTCTTTGCCACTGAACGTGGCCACCATATCCAGAGCGATCAGGGCGATGTAAGGCATCCAGAACAGTGCGCTGAGCCAGCCGGGCAGGCGCCAGTCCGCCAGCCAGCGGCTTTCCGCCTCACTCTCTTCGCTCAGCCCGTCGTCGCCGAGAGCCCAGCGGGTTACCCCGACCGTTTCACCGTCCAGCCGGAAGCGTATCCCCAACCGTCCTTCCCAAAGGCTGGCAACCATCACCTCCACTTCGAGCTGATGCGGTTCCAGATCGATACGGTGGCGGGTGCGCAGACGCCAACTCAGCTTGTTACTGACCTCCCGGCCATCGACAAACACCTGCTCCCGCCCGGTCAGCATGCTGCAAACGACGCGGACCTGGTGTTCCCCAATCTGACGTGTCACTTCAATCGGCTTCATGTTCGCCTCCCTGCTCAAACTCCATAATGTCTCCAGGCTGGCACGCCAGTGCCTGGCAGATCGCGTCCAGTGTGCTGAAGCGGATCGCCTTGGCCCGCCCGGATTTCAAAACACTCAGGTTCTGTGGCGTAATGCCGATCTGCGCCGCCAGTTCGTTCAGCTTCATCTTGCGCCTGGCCAGCATCACATCCAGGTGAATGACAATGGCCATCAGATGGTCAACTCCTGCTCCTCGTTCATCTCACTGCCCAGCTTCTGCAACCCCGCCATCAGGTGCAGCAGGCCGGACAGCACCACCACCGGCCAATCCACCAAACCGACAAATTTGAGGAAGGCCGGTTCGGGCGGTGTGCCTTCCAGAAGTACGCCGAGCACCATCAGGCCGCAGGGCTTAACCAGAAGGGCCGCCAGCAGCCCCACTCGTGCCAGCAGGATCATCAGCTGCCGGGAAGCGGTGCTGAACAAGCGCTGTGCCCCGGCCTGCTTCACCAGGCGAACCGACAGGGTCAGCAGCATCAGTCCCAGGCTCAACTGGTAAAGCTGGACAAAAGCCAGGTTGGCCTGGGTGGCGTCTCCGGCAGACAGCCCTTTGACCATTTCAACCACCGAAACGATAAGCAGCAACAGGCCCAGAACCCGTGCCATCACCAATGAGAACATCATGCGGCTCTGCACATTCTGCAGATACTTCGCCATCACTTGCATCGCTGTCACCTCCGTATGAATCGTGGCCAACTTATCGCTGGCGACACACGAAGATCAACAATTAATTATCGTTTTTCGATAATTAATTAACTTTTTGCATTTTTCCAGGCCAGAAAAAAGCGGGCCCAAAGGCCCGCTATTGTGTACGGGGTATTGCGCTTAGCCACCACACCGATGGGTATTGTGGTGGCCACCGTTTTCTCCGCTTTCGATGGTGACCACGCCCCCATCCCGGTACAGGGCAAAGTCGCTCTCCACCCCTTCATTGCTGTCCGGTTGGTCCAGGTGGCCGAGGCAGGTGTAGCCCACCTGATAAGTGCCTGCGGGCAGGAAACCCACACCAAACACCCACTCGCCGTCGTGGTCCTGATGCACCCAGCTGGTAGCCAGAGGCACCACCTGACCGCTGGCCGCTTCGGGCGCAATGTCGTCCATCTGGTCCAGCCCGGTACCGGCCGGATAGAGATAGGCGGCATGGATAAAGCGGCCGTCGGTGCCGGCCAAAGCGGCGTTGTCCGCTTCGCAATCCGCAATCCAGCTGGCATCCACGCTGCCCTTCAGGTGCCCCATGGTGCTGTTATCCACCCAACGCATGCCATGCTGGTCAAGCGCGTAATGCTCGCCATCGTGGTGCAGGCCCTGGCGCAGATCCATCTCCAGGGTAAATTGACGATGCTGCCCCTGCCGGATGGTCACATCGCCCAGATCAAAGTAAGGGTGTTCCGCGTGCAGCGGATGCCGGCCCTGTCCATCATCCACATAGGAGCCCTGATCCCCGCTGCCGGGTGTCCAGTGCAAACGCAGCCGGTACTGGCCCGGCTCAAGGGCATGCTGATGCAGCAGTTGGTAGGCTTCGTCCCCCTGGAACGCCAACATATCGACCCGGTGGTGGCTCATATCCAGCACAATGGGGTCGCCACTGCCGTGGTGTCCTCCCATGTGCCCGCCGGGCACCAGCTCGAGGCTGTGCATCTGCAATACCAGATGATCGACGCCGTCCGCGGGGGCGTCGGACAAACCGATGGAGAGCCCTTCCGTTGGCGCGGGCGTCTGCAGTCCCGAGTCCCCATCCGACCCGCCGCATCCAGCAAGCAGGGCCGCCATTAACCAAATTGCACGTTTCATCCTGAACCTCTTTCAGTCCTGTCGCTGATCGTTACTGACTCTAGGTGCTGACCGGTGAGAAGCCTTGATCCTAATCAACCGGTCATCATTAATTGCCATTATTTTCCGATTATTCGTGGCGCTTTCCCGGCCATGTACGCCAACGAAAACGGGGCACTCCGGCCCCGTTTTTTCTTAGTGATGAGCCACCTGCTCACCGGCTTTGGCATTGTCTTCCATCGGCGTCAGCCGCATGGTGGTGATGCAGGTCCGGCTGTCGGCAAAGGTGGGTAGCACCTCTTTGGCCTCCAACATGCCGAACTTCGGATGGTCGAAGTGGAAGGTGAACGCCAACTGGCGATCCGACGGCACCCAGAAATCGATAAAGCCGTCGTGCTGGGTGGTAACCCTCTGGTTGATCACCTCCTCACCGCTCTCCACGTCCACCGCACTGACGTGCATCGGCTGGCCAATCAGCTCGCCGGTACAACCGGTGGGCACGTGATTGCCACAGGGGTGGGTGAACGTCACCCAGGGAGCGATGGAGAGGTAAAACTGCCCTTGCGGGATGGCAACGTTGGCCTGGGTACCGTCGGCAAAGGTGGCATTAACCCGGTCCGGAAGCACCCGGACCACGATCCCATCCTGGTTTTTGTACCACTGGTGGCCCTGCAGCACGGCGGCTTTGTGGTCGAGGGCGGAAAACGCCTCGGCCTGTTTGCCGGTTTCGCTCTGTCCGCAGGCGCTCAGCCCCAGGATCAGCAGGGCCATGAGCGTGAATTTGTTCATCGGTTACTCCTTACAGCATGAAGGGGATGCCGCCAGTTCGGTCTCGCCACAAAGGGAGTCCAAAATCGGGCATTCCGGGGTGTTGCCTCCGTGGCATCGGTTCACCAGGCCATTTAGGCGGGCTTCCAATGCCTGCAACTGGGCGATCTTTTCTCTGACCAGGGTGAGTTGCTCCACCGCCAGGGCTTTCACCTGTCCGGCGGTGCGGTCAGAGCGGCTTTGGAGAGACAGCAGTTCACCGCACTGCTCCAGACTGAAGCCCAGTGCCTTGCTTCGGGCCACGAATCGCAGCTGCTCCACCTGCGCTGCCGAATAGGCGCGGTAGCCGTTATCGCCACGTTGTGCCACCACCAGACCGATGTCGTGGTAGTAGCGTATGGCTTTGATGCTCAATCCGGTTTCTCGCGCGACTTGTCCGATTTTCATCGAGCTGTCCTCCTCAAAAGGTGGCGGCCCGGGGCCGCCGGTCCGGTGCGGGTTGTCGGGGTTAGGCGGCCTCGAACCCACACCGGGCAAATCAGCGAAACGGGGCCGGAGCAGCGCCGGCCCCGACGGTCAGGCTTGGCTCGCGGCCAATCCGCGGCGATAGATCATCAGGTAGATGGCCGGGATCACGAACAGCGACAGCAGCGGTGCGGTGATCATGCCCCC
>CAZWED010000006.1:0-16047 GCA_964632645.1 uncultured Ferrimonas sp.
GCGGGTGCGCCTGAGCGGTGGCCGCCAGGCCCAGCACCAGAGCGGCGCCGAGAAGGGTCTTTTTCATCGTGTTGTCCTTAATCATCAGGGGGTATAAGTCAGCTCGATGGCACCCACTTCGGCCATCGGTGTGGTGGTCAGTCTGAAGGCGCTGTCACCCAGAGTGACGCGCTGGCGAACCAGGTCCCGGCCGCCGTGTTCGCGCACCACTTCCACGAACAGGGTGTATTCGCCCTGTTGCAGACGGTGTCCGTCGAGGCCGGTGCCATCCCACTTCAGGTGGTGAATGCCCGCGGTGCGGGTGGCGGAGGAGTAGCCATCAATGTGGTCTGTCTGGTAGCGGCCAAACTGGCGCCACCAGCGACGGATGTCCTTGAGCCAATCGGTTTGGTTTCCGGTCCACAGGGCCAGATTGGCGACGGTCTTTCGGTCACCGTTTTCCAGCCAGATCGCCACGTAAGGGCGGGCGTAATTGGCCACATTGAGGGCCGGTAATTCCAGCTGCAGATCCAGCGAGGCGGAGTCCGGCAGGGGGGTAGCCCAGGCCGGGGTCAGGCCGATTGCACAGGCCAGTGTCAGGGCGGCAAGACGCATAAAGGGTCCTTTAGATGCTCATCAGGTAAAGAAAAACGGTGATGCCGCTGCCCACCAGGGTCCAACCCAAGGCGGCGCGCAGCGTGCGCTTTTTGGGGATCAGCAGCACCACGCCGGTCAGGACGAACAGCACCATCAGCAAGGCACTGATGTCGATAAACCAGTGCCAGCTGTCGCCGGTATTGCGGCCTTTGTGCAGGTCGTTCAGCCAGGCCACGGTGCCGTAATCGGTAACGCTCAGTTGGGCGACCGGATTCAGAAGGGGGATGTAGACCGAGGCGTCGTAGCCGGGGCCTTTAAAGTCCAGGGTGACCTCGCCATCCACCAACTCGCCGTGTTCCATCTCGGCGTAGATGTTCAGTGCCGATGCCTGGCCTTTCAGACCGCCCTGGTTGCGCAGGGCTTGAATCAACAACGCTTCGCCAGCCGGTTCGCGTAGCGCCTCAGGGCGCAGCAGGGCAGGGGAGAGGTTCAGCTCGAAATCGACGCGTTGTGGCTCGCCCACAAACCATTCGGGGCGGTTCAATGTGATGCCGGTGATGGCAAAGAACAGCACCACCAGCAACAGGCTCATGGACACGTAGATGTGCAGGGTGCGGGACCACTGCTGTACCGGTTTGGAACGCAACATGTTCAACGCTTTTTAAAGAGAGTTGTGGCGCACGATAGCAGGCCAATCCGCGAATGCAAACACGAAACATTCGCATTTAAGTAAATTTACGTTCGGCTGTGACCTCCCTCCCAACGGGGCGCAAGTGGCAACAAAAACCCAACAAATACATTGGCATAGTCTTGAGTATCGCGTGGCAGTGATCGCCATCACGGCGTGAACAAAAAAAGTCCATCCAGCCAAATTCCGCCAAACAAGCATTGAAAAGAGAATCATTCCCATTTAGATTTGGCGCCATCTTAAGCCCGGAACATGGAACCTGTCCGGTTCCCTTCATGGAGTACCCGATGATGAAACTCTCTCCCCTGTTCAGTGCCATGCTGATGACTGGCCTGTGTGCCCCGGCCGTCGCTCTGGCCGCAGACAACACCGAACAGAATGTTGACGAAACCCTGATCGTTCGTGGCAACAGCTTTGACGATTACAAAGTGGACAGCGCCAGCGGCGCCATGCGTGGCGACATCCCGTTGCTGAACACCCCGCAATCCGTCACGGTGATCCCGGAGATCGTTATCGACGAACAGTTGGCCACCAGCCTCAGCCGTGTGCTGGTTAACGACGCTTCCGTGACCGGTGGCTCCCAGAAGTGGAACCGCGAAGTGTTCTCCCTGCGCGGCTTTGAACTGGACTCCGGCAACGGCTACCTGCGGGATGGCATGCAGCATTGGTCTCATTACGTTCAGCCCATTGAAATCCTGGATCGGGTGGAGGTGCTGAAAGGCCCGTCCAGCATGTTGTACGGCCAGTCCAACCCGGGCGGCCTCATCAACATGGTGACCAAGAAGCCCACCATGGACACCCTCTTCGATCTGGGTTTCGACATGGATGAGCACGGCGCTACCCGTTACCAGGTGGATGCCGGTGGCGCTCTGGTTGACTCCGGAGCACTGCGTTACCGCGCCGTGGGCGTCAAGCAGGACACCAAAGAGTGGCGGGAGTACGTCAAAGGCGAGGCCCGTGAGCGTGACCGCTGGCTGGGCTCGCTGGTGGTGGAAGGCGACATCGGCCACTGGGGTACCCTGTCGGTGCATTACGACAAAACCAGCGACAAAGCCGGCATTGACCGCGGGGCGATCCTGGACAGCAACGGTGAGGTGGTGGGAGACCGCGACACCATTTGGGACATGCCCTGGGCCTTTATCGATAACAACATCGAGAACTATGGCGCTGACCTGACCCTGTACCTGAGCAGTAACTGGGAAGCCAAGCTGGGCTTCAACCAGCAAAACTACGACCGTCAGCGTCTGGACTCCCTGCCGGGGGATCACAACGTGGCGGAAGGCACCTACGTGGTTCAGGAATACGATCGCCTCGATGACTGGAAATTCCAGACCGCCTACCTCGACGTCACCGGCCTGGTGCAGGCGATGGGCATGGACCATCAGGTGCTGGTGGGCGCCAACCGGCTGGATTACCGCTATCAGCGGGTTCTGGCCCGGGGCAACAAGATCACCGTCTCCAACGACGGCAGCAATCTGCCGGATGCGCCGGTGTTTAGCGCGGACGACTACCGGGTGTACGACCCGTCAACCTATGACTACTACGGCATCTACCTGCAGGACCTGATGACCATCAACGCGCACTGGCAGGTGCTGGTGGGCGCTCGTTACGACAAGCTGAATGACGCCAGCAACGGCGACTCGGACTCGCTGCTGCCCAAAGTGGGCCTGATCTACCACCCGGTTGAGAACGCGTCCCTCTACCTGAACTACAGCGAGAGCTTTGTGCCCCAGGGCACCGTGATCAACGAAGGGCCCAATGGCGACGTAGAGCTGAACCTGGACCCGGAGATGGGGTACCAGTGGGAGCTGGGCTACAAGTGGGAACTGTTTGACCAGCGCCTGATGCTGTCGGGAGCGGTGTTCGACATCCTGAAGGACAACATCACCATCACCGAGAACGTGGATGGCTACGACATCACCACCCAGGGTGGCGAGCAGCGCCATCGTGGTTTGGAGATGGCGGCTCAGGGGCAGGTCAGCGATGACTGGTTCCTGATGGCGTCGATGATGTACCTGGATGCCAACTATGAGAAGCACGACAAGTACCAGGACAAAACCCCGGTTGACGCTCCCGAGTGGACCGCCAGCTTGTGGTCCCGTTACATGATGACCGACAGCCTGGCCCTGAATGCCGGCCTGTTCTACGAAGGGGACCGTTTCGCCGACGCCGACAACACCATCGTCAAGGACGGCTATGTGCGTGTGGATGCCGGTCTGTCTTATGGCATGAAGCTGGCCAACACCGATCTGGACTTCCGGCTGAACGTGGAAAACCTGTTCGACAAGGACTACCTCGGTGGCGGCACCAGCACCATCAACGATGGCATTTACAACGGCGATGTGGCCATCGGCACCGGCCGCACCTTCCGCGCTTCGGTACAGGTCGCGTTCTGAGCCGTGACCCGCTGCAACGTGTGACCATTAAGCAAAGCGGGCCTTGGGGCCCGCTTTTTGGATCCGCGGTCTTGAGTGTCGCCGCAACTGGCTTGCCGACATCCGGTGATTGGCCGCCACATTGTGGCGGCTTTTTTGTGCCCGGGCCGCGCAGAAGGGGCGATTCCCGCCGACACTTAGCGTTTGACCCGGCGCTGGCGCCGCCGGGCAGCGCACAGGCAACAGGAGCGGAGCGAGCATGAGCAAAACCATCTTGATCACCGGGGCCACCGACGGCATCGGACTGGCCACCGCACGCTATCTGGCGGAAGCGGGACACCGACTGCTGATCCACGGACGGGACACCAAGAAGCTGGCCGAGCGTCAGGCGATGCTCAGTGGCTTACAAGGTGCGGTTCCGGTATCGACCTTTTGCGCTGACTTGTCCCGTCTGGACGAGGTGGCCCGGATGGCCGCGGAGGTGCAGGGCGCTTGCGACCACCTGGATGTGCTGATCAACAACGCCGGGGTATATGCCACCCGTGGCAAGCGTGCTCAGAACGGTTGGGACACCCGCTTTGTGGTCAATACGCTGGCGCCCTACCTGTTGGCGCGCAAACTGGCGCCGCTGCTGGGGTCGGAAGGGCGGGTGATCAACCTCTCGTCGGCCGCTCAGTCCAGCGTCGATCTTGCGGCCATGCAGGGGGAGCCTTTGCTGGCCGATGGCGCCGCCTACGCCCAGAGCAAGCTGGCCCTGACCATGTGGTCCCGCTACTGGGGACTGAACCGACAACCGGAGGACCCCATTGTGGTGGCGGTCAATCCGGGCTCATTGCTGGGCAGCAAAATGGTGACCGAAGCCTTCGGCATTGCCGGCGGGGATCTCAGCATCGGCGCGGACATTCTGGTGCGTGCCGCCCTGTCGGAACAGTTTGCCAACGCGTCGGGGCAGTACTTCGACAACGACGCCGGCCGGTTTGGCCCGCCCCATGCCGATGCGCTGGATGCCGACAAGACCCGGGCGGTGGTTGGTGAGATAGAGCGGCTGATTGCGCCGTGGCTGGATTGAGGTCTGACACCGCGCTAAGTCCCCGTTAGCCTTTGATTTTTCATACTGTTACTCTGTTGGGGTCCCGTTTCGACTCGGAGCCTGATATGGCCAAGACCCTCTCCACCACTGCCCTGGCCAAGTTGCTGGGGATGCCGGCAAAAACCCTGTTTGAACGCCTTGCCAGGGCAGGGTACATGGTTCGGGAGGCCGAACGCTGGTGCCTGACTGAACAGGGGCGCCTGGCCGGCGGCAGTACCGCCCACAGCGACAAGTTTGGCGAGTACGTGGTGTGGCCGGAAACCCTGTCGTTGCCCGCCGCCGAGGGGCTGATGAGCGTCTCCAAACTGTCGGAATCCACCGGATTGGGGCGGGAAAGTCTGCTGGGACTGCTGCACGAAGTGGGGTACCTGGCGCCCGCACCGAAAGGCTGGCGGGTGACCGAATCGGGCCGCGCCGCCGGCGGGGTTCAGCAGGCGGACAAACGCAGCGGTGCCCCCTACAGCCTGTGGCCTGCGGCGCTGGTGACCGACCCGCTGTTTAAGCGTGCGTTGGCCCAGGCCCTGGGCAAAGACGCGGACAAGGAGTCCACCCACGGCTCCATCGCCAGCTTCCGTGCCAAGTTTGATGCCAAGTACCGCACCCTGGACGGCCACTATGTGCGTTCGGTCGAGGAGCTGACGATCGACAACTGGCTCTACCTCGCCGGGCTGGCTCACGCCTACGAAAGACCGGTACGGGAAACCCTTGGCCAGCCGTCGGAAACCTTCTGCAGTTTTTTCCTTCCGCGCGGAGCCATCTACATTGATTACGTGGAGGGTTTGGATGCGGAGACACTCAGCCAGCGGCAAACCCTGTATCGCCAGCTGGGCCTGCGGCTGATCCAGCTGTACCAGGCTGACCTGGCGGATCTGGACGAGGTATTGCCCCGTCGCCTTCTGGCTTTCGGCATTGAGGTGTATTGATGATTTCGGTTGGCAATCGGTGGGTGAGTGCTGCGCTGCGTGGCGCCCTTGGCGGCATCGTGGTGGCCGCGCTGCTGTCGGCGTTGATCGCGGCCTGGGACTGGTGGGACAACCCCGCCGGGCTGTTCCGCTCCGGTTCGCAAACCCAATGGGCGTTTGTCTGGGACACCTTTATCAGCTGGTTTGCGCCGACCCTGCCCAGCTTCAGCCTGACCGGCATCGGCGCCATGTTGGCACGCCAGTGGTGGCGTCGCTAAGGAGCGAATTATGGAACAACAGGAACTGGTTTACGGCGGGTTTTGGATCCGGGTGGGGGCCGCGCTGATCGACACCCTGTTGTTGTCGCTGGTCATCGCCCCAATCCTCACCGCCATCTACGGCCAGGAGTACTGGATCCAACAGGATTTCCTCTACGGCACCTGGGACCTGCTGCTCAACTACCTGTTCCCTGCGGTGGCGGTGATGATCTTCTGGATCTACAAGTCCGCCACCCCCGGCAAGATGGTGCTTAAACTCCGCATCGTCGACGCCAATACCGGAGGCAAGCCGTCCAACGGGCAACTGGTGGTGCGCTACCTGGGCTACTACGTCAGTACCATCCCCTTTTTGCTTGGGCTTATCTGGGTGGGCATCGATAAACGCAAGCAGGGTTGGCACGACAAACTGGCGAACACCGTCGTGGTGCGCGAGCAGCGTTCCGCCACGGTCACCTTCGATAAGGAGGCCTTATGAAACGGCTTTGGCTATTGGCCCTGTTGGGACTGGGGTTGCCGCTGTGGGCGGCGGAGCATCCGGTGCAACCCCTGAGCCTGGAGGGCGACGGCCCGGTGACCGTGCAGGGCCGCCTCAACGGCTACGAAGTGATGGAGTACCGGGTCAGCCTGAGCCAGGGGCAGGGCTGGTCGGTGGTGCTCGACAGCGACAACCGGTTTCAGTACTTCAACATCACCGGCCCCAACCAGGACACCGCGCTGTTCATCGGTTCCACCTCCGGCACCGAGTACCAGGGGGAAGCGGGCATGGACGGGGAGTACCGGATCCTGACCTACCTGATGCGCAACGCGGCCCGGCGCGATGAGGTTGGGCGTTACACCCTGACCATTAACCTGCTTGGTGCGCCGCTTGGCCCCAATCTGCCCGATCCCTGATAAGGAGACCCGCTATGCCCAGAAGGATGACGGCGACCGCCGAGGGCACCCACCAGGCACTGAAAAATACGGCTTATGAAAGCATGGTGGTGAGCTGGCTGATGCAGGACGGCTGGCAGGTGTTCACCCCGGTGCTGGATAACGGCCACCAGACCGACATCCTGATCTCCGACGGCCCCAATTATCACCGCATCCAGGTGAAAACCGTGGAGGCCAGTGGCGAGTCTCACCCCATCGTCAATCGTTGGGGCGACAGCCACGTCAATGTGGTCGTTGCCTTTGCCCGCAACTCCAACTGGGGCTATGTGATGCCCGCCTTTTCCGAACCCAAACGTGCATTGAACAGTCCTGGGCACTATAAGTTTGAGCAGACAAAGAACGAATTCCTAAAAGCTTTTCACCAATTGGACGCATGATGAAACGTGGAGCCGTGTTCTCTCCCTGCGGAGATTATCGTTATGCCCTGTGGCGCAACTGGCATCCGGCGGGAGCCCGATTGCTGGTGGTGGGACTGAACCCCTCGACCGCCGACGGTGAACGGGACGATGCCACTTCCCGGCGCTGCATCAACTTTGCCCGTCAGTGGGGATTTGGCAGTGTGTGGTTGGCAAACCTGTACGCCTGGCGCAGCCCGAGGCCGGGGGATCTGCACCATCCGGCGGACCCGGTTGGCCCGCAGAACGATCACTGGTTAAGCTGCCTGGCCAGGGAGAGCGATGCCATTCTGGTGGCCTGGGGGGCCAGAGGGGCGATGCATGGCCGGGCCCGTGCCGTGCTGGAGGGGCCGCTGCGCGGGTATCGGCTGACCTGCCTTGGCCGCTGCCGGAGTGGGGCCCCCCGTCACCCGCTCTACCTCAGGCGGGACACCTGTCCGCAGTTTTTTGAACCGCCGCGTCCGGAGCGACCATGAACAGCCTGACCATCCACACCGTCGATTACCATAACCCGGAAGAGTGCGCGGTGCTGGTGCAACTGTTGGACCACTACGCCCGGGACCCGATGGGCGGCGGCACGCCGCTGTCTCCCCGGGTGAAGGCCGCGCTGGGACCGGCGCTGGCACGCCAACCCGGGGCCCTGTCTCTGGTGGCGTATCAGGACGGCGAGCCGGTGGGGTTGCTCAACGCCTTTGCCGGTTTTTCCACCTTCGAATGCAAGCCGCTGCTCAACATTCACGACATGGTGGTGCTGCCACACTGGCGCGGGCGCGGCGTGTGCCAGGCGCTGCTGGCGGAGCTGGAGTGCATCGCCATCTCGCGGGGCTGTGGCAAGTTGACGCTGGAGGTGCTGGAGGGCAACACGGTGGCCCAGGCCGCGTACCGGCGAGCGGGCTTCACCGGATACGAGCTGGACCCCCGGATGGGCAAGGCGCTGTTCTGGCAAAAGAGCCTTAAGTGAACCGCGCCCGGGGGGCTCAGGGGTAGAGCGCTGACACCAGGCTGGCCACCTGCTGGTGCAGTTGGGCCGGATCACTGTGGGTCAGGTTGATGTGGCCCACTTTGCGTCCCGGTCGCACCGCCTTGTTGTACCAATGCAGCTTGGCGTCGGGACACAGCCCAGGACTGGGCGGCGCGATGCCGAGCAGGTTCACCATGGCACTGGGCTGGCAGGCCTCGGTCGGTCCCAGCGGCAGACCCGCGATGGCGCGCACGTGGTTTTCAAACTGGCAGGTGAGGGCGCCGTTCTGGGTCCAGTGCCCGCTGTTGTGTACCCGGGGCGCCAGTTCATTGATCTTGAGTTCACCATTGACCAGGAACAGCTCCAGGGTCAGCACCCCGACGTAATCCAGCGCTTCCAGCAGGCTGCGGGCCATCGCCTCAGCCTGCTGCTGAATGCCGTCGGGCAGCGATGGCGCAGGCGCAAGGGAGTGCTGAAGAATGCCGCCGGTATGGTGGTTCTCGGTCAGCGGGTAACACACCATCTGACCGTCAATCCCCCGGGCGGCCACCAGAGACAACTCCCGTTCAAAGGCCACGCCGCCCTCGGCGATGCACGCCACCCCTTGGGGAAGGGCCGGCAGCGCGGCATCGGGGCCGTTGAGGCGCCACTGGTTGTAGCCGTCGTACCCGTCTTCACAGCTTTTGATGAACAGCGGCCAGCCCAGAGTGTTGCCCAGGGCAATCAGGTCGCTGTCGCTGTCGATCGGTTGCCATGGCGCCGTGGCGATCCCCTGATCGTTGATGAAGCGCTTCTCCCGCGCACGGTGCTGGCAGATCGCCACCGCATCGGGGTCAGGGTAAACCGGGGCAAAGGCTTTCAGCGCCCTAAGCAGAGCTACGTCCACCTGTTCCCGCTCGGTGGTGATCACGTCGGGCTGTCCGAGCGCCTGGTAGATCGATGCGGCGGTCTCTCCTTCGCTCATGCGATGGATGGGGCCGAGGCCGGTCACCGGTGCCGGATCTTCCTGCGGTCCGGCCAGAAACTGGAAGCTCAGCCCCCGGGGCCAGCCCGCCAGGGCCAGCATCCGTGCCAGCTGGCCGCAGCCGATGATGCCGATCTTCATTTCACAACCTCTTCCGCAACGGAGTCGGTCTGGCTGCGGCGCCAGTCAATCAGGCGTTGGCTCAGTTCGGCGTCGCCGAGGGCCAGCATCTGGGCCGCAATCAGGCCGGCGTTGTAGGCGCCCGCGCCGCCGATGGCCTGGCAGGCCACGGCAACCCCACGGGGCATCTGCACCATGGACAGCAGGCTGTCCATCCCTTTCAGGTTGCGGCTGGAAACCGGCACGGCCACCACCGGCAGGTGGGTCATCGCCGCCGCCATGCCCGCCAGGTGGGCGGAGCCGCCCGCACCAGCGATGATCACCTGGATGCCGCGCTCATGAGCCTCGTTGCAGAACCGATAGAGGCGATCCGGCGTGCGGTGGGCCGACACCACTTTGGTTTCGTAGGCCACGCCCAGCGCTTCCAGCGGCTTGGTGGCTTCCTCCATGGTGGCCCAATCGGACTGGGAACCCATGATGATGCTGACTTTCGGTTGCGACATGATGACTCCGAACTTACTGAATGAAATGGGTGATCAACGCGCTGTAGAGCGGAATGCCCACCAGCACGTTAAAGGGAAAGGTCACGCCCAGCGAGGCGGTGATGGCCGGGCCCAGGTCGGCCTTGGGCAACGCCGCAGAGAGGGCGGCGGGGACGGCAATGTAAGAGGCGCTGGCGCCCAGGGTGGCGAGCAGAATCATGCCGCCCTGGCTGAGGCCCAGCAGGTAGGCCAGTCCGGTGCCGAGCAGCGCACCAATCAGCGGCATGGCAACGCCGAAGCTGGCGAGAAACGAGGCGTTGCTGCCCAGCTCGCGCCAGCGCTCCGCCGCCTTCTGGCCCATGGCCAGCAGGAACAGCGCCAGCACGCCGTGGAACAGGGTTCCGAAGAAGGGCATGATGCGGTCCGCCCGGTCGCCGCCCCACCAGCCGATAAGCAAACCCCCCAACAGCAGAACCATGCCCTGGTTGAGCATCATTTCCCGGAGAATGGCCTTACCGTTGGTGCTTTCGCCCTTGCGGCTGGCGAGCCAGAGTCCGACGGCGATGGCCGGGGCTTCCAGCAGCGCCACAAAGAGCGGGAAATAGGGTTCGTACTCCAGCCCACGGCTTTCCAGGTAGGCGACCGCCACCGCGTAGGTGGCCACGCTGACGGAGCCGTAGTGGGCGGCGATGGTGGCGGCGTTAAGCCGGGGCAGGTGGCCAAAGGTGCGCAGCAGCGGAAACGCGATGAGCGGCAGCACAAAGCCGAAGGCGAGCACCGCAGCGGCTTCCACCAGCAGGGCCCCGTTGATGTGCTTGGACAGGGCGATGCCGCCCTTCAGGCCGATGGCCAGCAGCAGGAAGATCACCAGCGACTGGTACAGGCTTTTGGGCAGGCTCAGTTCGGCGCGAAGAAACTGGGCAACGGCGCCAAGCAGGAAGAAGGCAACAACGATATCCAAACCCATGGCTTACCGCTCCGCCGGAGCAGGGTTCAGCGACGTGCGGGGACGCAGCACCAGGCTGGTGGTCATCAGGATCAGGCCCGTCATGGCCAGGCTCCAGTCGCTGATCTGGGCGGAGGCCAGCGCCCCTCCCATCAGCATCAGGCTCATGGCGATGGTCAATTCAAAAGCGAGACGACGTGACATCATTCGATCCTCCGTTGTGTCCTTAACGCCGCGAAGTGTGCAGGCAAACGGGAATAGATGGAAATCGAAAAAATATTTAATTTATATAGATGAAAGTCTATATAATGACGATAAGTGTTTGATCCTTGGTAAAACCCCCTCTGGACGACAGTGGCCGATCGGGGGGAACGAGCGCAGGAGAGTGGAATGAGTGCCCGAGCGACCTTAAGACAGATGGAGATCCTGCTGGCCCTTCGTGAGTCGGGCACCGTCAGCGGGGCGGCGGAGCGGTTGCACCTGACTCAGCCCACGGTGTCGATGCAGCTGAAGAAGCTCGGCGACACTCTGGGAGCGGACCTCTACCACCAGGTGGGTCGTCGGTTGCAGTTTACCGACGCCGGCGAGCGGGCCCTTGAGACGGCCACCGAGGTGCTGGCCAGTGTCGAACGGATGGAGATGGACCTGGCCGCCCTGAAAGGGCTGAAGCGCGGTACCCTGCGACTGGGGGTGGTGACCACTGCCAAGTACTTTATCCCTCACTTGCTTGGGGGCTTCCTTGAGCGTTTTCCGCAGATCGACATCGAGTTTAAGGTGGGCAACCGGCAACAGGTGATCGACCGCTTGTCGGAGGCGCGCGACGATTTCTATGTGTTCAGCCACCCGCCAAAAGACGCGCCGCTCTCCCTCCACGAGTTTCTCGATAACCCTCTGGTGGCGATCGCGGCCACCGACCACCCCTGGGCCCGGCGCCAGCGGATTGGGTTGGCGGAGTTTGCCCGGGAGCCGTTTCTGATCCGCGAGCACGGCTCCGGCACCCGCTACGCCCTTGAGCGGTTTCTGCGGGAGCAGGGGGTAAAACTGAATGTGCGGATGACGGTGGAGAGCAATGAGGCGATCCGTCACTCGGTGATGTCCGGGTTGGGGGTGTCGGTGATCTCAACCCACACCCTGGCGTTTGGCGGCGACTCCGGGCTGACGATTCTGCCGGTTGAGGGGATGCCAATCCGCTCAAAATGGTACCTGGCGCACCACAAAGCCAAGTCCCTTTCGCCGGTGGCTGCTACGTTTCTGGAGTGGATCCGACAGGCAGACAACCTGAAGATAGGCCAGTCCAGGAAGGGCTAGCGGTGCGGGTAAGGGCAGGCGGTTCAGGGACAGGGGAAGCGCAGGATGAACCCACACCGGGGATCTGCCCCCGGTGCGGGCGTGGCCGGGTCAGAACCCTTCGAGGACAATTTTGCCGCGGGCCTGCTGGGATTCCAGCAAAGCGTGGGCGCGCTTCAGATTGGCGGCGGTGATCCGGCCAAAGTGGTCTGCAACGGTGGTTTTGATCTGCCCCTCGTCCACCAGGGCGGCAAGGTGCGCGAGGATCGCCTGCTGGCGGTCGATGTCCGGGGTCTGGAACAGCGCCCGGGTGAACATGAACTCCCAGTGGATCGACACGCTTTTACGCTTAAACGGCATGATGTCAAAGTGCGCGGGATCGTCGATCAGGCAGAGTTTGCCCTGCGGGGCGATCACCTCGGCGATGGCGGCCAGATGCGCGTCCGTCTGGTTGAGGCTGGCCACAAAACGAACCGGCGGGCAATTCAGGGTGGCGATTTGCGAGACCAGATCGCCCCGGTGATCCACCACCTGGTGGGCGCCCAGTCCGGTCACCCATTGCTGGCTTTCTGGCCGGGAAGCGGTGGCGATGATGTGGATGTTGGTCAGTTGGCGGGCCAGCTGCACCAGGATGGAGCCCACCCCGCCCGCCGCGCCGATCACCAACAAGCTCTCGCCGCTGTGGTCGGCGTCGACGGACAGCCCCAGTCGGTCAAACAGCATTTCGTAGGCGGTCAGGCCGGTGAGCGGCAAGGCGGCGGCTTCCGCAGGGCTCAGGCTGGCCGGGCGGTGGGCGGCAATGCGGGCGTCCACCAACTGGTATTCGCTGTTGCTGCCCGGTCGGTTTACCGCCCCGGCGTACCAGACCGGATCGCCCACGGCAAAACCGGTAACGTCGCGGCCGATGGCGTCCACAATGCCCGCCGCATCCCAGCCCAACACCTGGGTCTGGCCCTCCTCAGGCTGCACCCGGGTGCGGATCTTGGTGTCCACCGGATTTACCGACACCGCCTCCACCCGCACCCGCAGGTCGCCGGGGCCCGGTTCCGGTATCGGCAGGGTCAGGTCCAGCAAGGCGTCGTCGGCGTCGATGGAACGGCTGTGGTGGTAACCCACCGCTTTCATGGTCTGGGACATGATGGTCTCCGCAAAAAGTGTCGTTACCGAGCTTATTTGACGCTGATGGTTTGAAAAACTAGAGTCTGGCACAAGCTGTTTCAAACAAAAGTTGAAAATGAAAGCCCTGCAGGATCTGGACATTGTGGTGCTGACGGCGCGGCTGGGCAGTCTCTCTGCCGCCGCCCGACAGCTGGAACTGACCCCCGCCGCCACCAGCGCGGCACTGAAACGGGTGGAGAGTGAACTGGGGGTGGCGCTGTTTGTGCGCTCCACCCGCTCACTGAAGCTGACCGACGAGGGGGAGCGATTCCTCAGCCACTGTACGGAGGCGTTGGCGCTGATCAAAAGCGGCGCGGAGGCGGCCCGCTCCAATCAGAGCCAGTTTGCCGGCCCGTTGCGCCTCTCCCTGCCGTCGGGTCTGGGTCGGCGGGTGCTATTGCCCTGGCTTGACGCCTTCTTGCAGCAGCACCCCCAAATGACGCTGCAACTGCAGCTGTCCGATCGGCTCTCCGACCTGTACCAGGGCGGGGCCGATCTCTCCGTGCGTTACGGTGAGCCGGAAGAGTCCAGTCTGGTGGCGCTGCCCCTGGCCCCCCACAATCGCCGCGTGCTGGTGGCCGCCCCTCGCTATCTTGAGCACCATGGCGCCCCCCAACACCCCAGCGAGCTGAATCAACACAACTGCCTCTGTTTCCACCTCGACGCGCACCGCCATGACCGCTGGCGCTTTCATCGTAACGACGAAACCCTGACGGTGCGGGTACGGGGGGATCGCAGTGCCGATGATGGTGAGGCGGTGCACCGCTGGGCGTTGGCGGGGCAGGGGATCGCCTACAAATCCCGGCTGGATGTGGCGGAAGATATCGCCAACGGGCGCCTCAGGGTGCTTTGCCCACAGTGGCAGGGGGAGGCGGCGCCGCTTAACCTGATCTGCGCAGACCGTCGCCAGCTCAGCGCCCGGATACAGAGTCTGCGACACTATTTGGCAACCCAATGTGAACAGCAACTGGCACGGAGTGAGGGCGAATGAGCACGGAACGGGTCCCGATTGAAGACAGCGATCTTGAGCGACTGAAGCAGGCCCGGCAGTGGCTGGAGTCACCGGGGTTGGCCGCGCGCCTCAGCGACAAGCTGGGTAGCCCCATTGAAGCGGGCATGAAGCGGCTGCCTTCGGGGTGGCGGGACAAGGTGAATAACCTGACCCAATCGGCGCTGACCCAGGCACTCAGGGCGGCCATCCGAACCCTGGACGCCGACGCGCCCTCACCGCCGTCCAGCCGGCTGCATAAGTTTGCGGTGGCCACCAGTGGCGGTGTCGGGGGCTTTTTCGGCTTGCCGGCCCTGGCGCTGGAGTTGCCGGTGTCCACCACGCTCATTCTCCGTGGCATTGCTGACATCGCCCGCTCCGAAGGGGAGGACCTGCACGACCCGGACACCCAACTGGCCTGTCTGTCGGTGTTCGCCCTGGGGGGCAAGGCCGCGGCAGACGACGGCGCGGATTCCGGCTATTTCGCGGTGCGGGCGGCGCTGGCACAGTCTGTTACCCAGGCGGCGGAACACCTGGCCAGTCGGGGCATGACCCGGGAGGGTGCGCCGGTGCTGGTGCGGTTGATCACCTCGGTGGCCCAGCGGTTTTCCGTGCAGGTATCGCAAAAGGTGGCGGCCCAGGCGATCCCCGCCATCGGCGCCGCAGGCGGGGCCACCATTAACACCCTGTTTATGGATCATTACCAGCGGATGGCGCGGGGCCACTTTACCATCCGCGCGCTGGAGCGCCAGTATGGCCAGGAGGCGGTGCAGGCCGCCTACCTGGCGCTGGGTCGCTGAGCGCTCTCAGGCCTGGCGGGCCGGTTCGGCCTCCTCGGCCTGGGCCACTTTCAGCGCCTGCAGCTGGAGCTCGTACATGGCGCGATAGTGGCCGTTGGCGTTGGCCATCAGGGCGGCGTGGTTGCCCTGCTCGATGATCTCGCCGTGGGACAGCACCACAATCTGGTCGGCGTGGCGGATGGTGGAGAGGCGGTGGGCCACCACGATCAGTGTCACCTCGCCGCGCAGGGCATTGAGCGCTTCCTGCACCACCTGCTCGGTTTCGCTATCAACGTTGGCGGTGGCTTCATCCAGCAGCAGGATGCGGGGAGACGCGGCCAGTGCCCGGGCGATGATCAACTGCTGTCGCTGGCCGGTAGAGAGGCGCAGGCCCCCTTCACCAAGCTGGGTCTGGTAGCCCTCCGGCATCGCGGCGATCACATGGTGCAGGTGGGCCCGACGCGCTGCCTGCTCCACCGCTTCCCGGCCCAGTCCCCGACCCATATCGATGTTGTCGTACAGGCTGGCCGCCAGCACAAACGGCTCCTGCGGGATCAGGCCCACCCCGGCTCGCAGGCCGTCATGGCCGTAGGTGGCCAGGTCACGCCCGTCGAGCCGGATCTGGCCGGCCGCACTGGGGTAGAAGTTCAGCAGCAGGGAGAGCAGGGTGCTTTTGCCGCTGCCGGTGTGGCCGACCACCGCGTAGAAGCCCCCCGCCGGTATCGACAGGTTGAGCCCCTTCAGCACCGGCTTGTCCGGGCTGTAGCCGAAACGCAGGTCATTGAGGGTGATGGCACCGCGCTCCACCTGCGCCTGTTCCGCCTGGTAGTGCTGCTCCTCCTGCTCCAGCAGGGTGGAGACCCGGTCACCGGCCACCATCGCCTGCTGATACAGGTTGAAGCGCTGGGTGATCTCCGCCAACGGCTCGGTAAAGCGCCCCATGTAGCTCAGAAAGGCGTAAAGCACGCCCACTTCCGCCACCCCTTCCACCACCTGCACACCGAACAGCGCGATGATCCCCACCAGCACCAGCACCGCCAGCATGTCGATGGCGGGGCGAAGCAGGGCCGCGCCGATCCGCACGGTTTTCATTCGGGCGTCGTAGTACTCGCCGTTCACCTGGTCGAA